>JANWJE010000051.1 GCA_025451995.1 Parachlamydiaceae bacterium
TGCTTTGATCTTCGATCAAAGCATGAGAGGTTTAAAAATATCGTTATATCGTTACATCATTTCCATCGTTGATCTTTCTGTGTGATAAACACTTGCTTTTATCATGGTACTTGCCAAACTTTTGAGTCTTCTTTACTTTTCAATATGCTTATTCAATAAGCCTGCCATTTTGAACATGTCCACCGGTTCGGAAGAACCAAAGACTTTTCCAAGCGCAGCATCGGGGCGAATGATTCTCTTGTTTGCTGTATCTTGCAGATTATTCGCTTTGATGTAATCCCAAACTTTTTTTGTCACATCTCCCCTTGTCAATTCAGAATCGCCAACGATAGCTTTCAGTTCTGCCGATAGGCGATAGGTGGGCATGGCACGCTTGGCTTTTTCTTTTTTAGGCTTTGCGGCAGCTTTCTTTGTCGGCTTGGCTGCCTTGGTTGTTGCCTTAGTTGTTTTCTTTCCCCTCCCCTTGCTTTTCTTTTCGAAGGGCGTTCTTGGGTGGTTTGGATATTTGGTTTCAAGTTGGTCGAGTTGGTTGACAATCACATCGCACTCCGGAAAAGTGGAGCATGAATAAAAGATTTTTCCAAATCGCGATTTTCTTGCGACCATATTACCAGGACACTCAATTGCCGGGCAGCGGGGAAGATTTTCTTGCGCAATGGCTTGTTCCCCTTTTTTAGGGATATTGACGATGCCTTTGCAATCCGGATAGCGGGTGCACCCTAAGAAAGCTCCGAATCGGCCATGCCTCACTTTCATCTCAGCTTGGCAGATAGGGCATGTTTGATCCCAATTAAAATCAGCGGCATAATCTTCTTTATTAAAATTGAATTCCTCTATAGGGACTGAATAATTGCAATCGGGATAACGGGAACATCCGTAAAAATACTTTGAACGGGCCCAGATTTTTTGCAATTTCCCTTCATTGCATTTAGGGCAATCGATGTCGGTTAAAATTTTTGGAACAAAAGCCTCTTTCATGGCGATTTCTAAAGTGGGGCTAAATTGGTTCCAAAATTCCTGAATTAAATTGCGCCAGTCTTTATTGTTTTCGGCAATCAGTTCAAGATTGTCTTCCATTTTTGCAGTAAAATCAATATTCATAATGTCTTGAAAACTCGTTTCAAGCATTTGTGAAATGATTTGTCCAAGTTCTGTTGGTTTCAAGCGCCCATTTTCTTTAATGGTGTATTCGCGGCTTTGAATTTTGTTCATGATCGCTGCATAGGTCGATGGGCGGCCTATTCCCGATTTTTCTAGTTCTTTAACTAAAGATGCCTCTGTGAATCGAGGGGGTGGGCGAGTGAATGCCTGCTCAGAAGTGAGTTCTTGTAAAATCAAAGATTGCCCTTCTTTTAAATCGGGCAGCATTTTATTTTGTTCTTCTTTTTCATCTTCGTCAAATTTTTCTTCGTAAACTGCAAGAAATCCCGGGAACTTCATGATTGAGCCGGTTGCGCGCAAAAGGACTCCATCTCTTCCCTCAAGATCTGCTGAAATGGTATCATAGATAGCTGAAACCATTTGAGAGGCTAAAAATCTGCGCCATATCAATTGATAAAGAAAAAACTGCTCTTTAGTGAGGAAGGCTTTTATCTCTTCAGGCGGAAAGTTTAAATTTGTCGGCCGTATCGCTTCGTGGGCATCTTGAGCACTTTTTTGAGTGGAATAGGACTTAGGATCTTCAGGGATGTAATCTGCACCGTAAACCTTTTTGATGTACTGACGCGCTTCGCTAATGGCTTCCGGGGCAATTCTCACCGAATCGGTTCTCATATAGGTGATCAAACCCTCAGGCCCTTCGGCCCCTAAACTGATCCCTTCATAGAGACCCTGTGCAATGCTCATTGTCTTTGATGAAGAAAAGCCGTAATGCCTGCTCGCTTCTTGTTGCAATGTCGACGTGATAAAAGGAGGAACGGGGTTTCTTCTTTTCTCTTTTCGTTCGACTTTTTGGACGATGTAAGGCTCCTTTTTCATTCGAGATAGGGCTTTATCGGCAGCTTCTTTATTTGGAAGGAGATAAACATCTTTTCCTTCAACTTGTTCTTTTTCAATTTTTCTTCCATCGATAGAATAAAGATAGGCCTGGAAGGGGCGTTCTTCTGAGTTTGTTTTAAGGATGGCTCCAAGATTCCAATATTCGACAGGGATAAATGCTAAAATCAATTTTTCTCTGTCCACGACTAATTTAAGAGCGACAGATTGGACTCTTCCGGCTGATAAAAAATTTTCCCTTCCCCTTTGAATGCGCCTGTTCAATAAAGGAGAAATTTTATAGCCCACGATACGATCTAAAATGCGGCGAGCTTGCTGGGCATTGACGAGTGCGATATCGATGCTTCTTGGGGTTTCAAGCGCTTTAAGCACAGCATCTTTTGTGATCGAGTTAAACGAAACCCTTTGAATATTTGTTTCGGGTGGAAGGATTTGCATAATATGCCATGCGATCGCCTCTCCTTCGCGGTCAGGATCGGGAGATAGATAGACGACATCGCATTGCTTGGCTGCTTTTTTAAGGCGTGAGATAACCTCTTGTTTATTCGGAAGAATGGCATAGGTCGGCTCAAACCCATGTTCAATATCGATGCCGAACTCCTTTTCCGGTAAATCTCTGATATGTCCAATGGAAGATTCAAAAAGAAAATTGGACCCTAAAAATTTTTTTAGGGTTTTGATTTTTGCAGGAGATTCAACGATAATTAACGCTTTACCCATTTATATTCCTTAATCTATTTTTTTATAAATCTTCCCAGGATATTCTTTTACTCTTTTCTTTAAAACTAAATGCATCATTAAACGATTCAATTGTGTAATTGGCAATGGAAATAGTTGTAACAGTTCTTCCAATGTCAATTCATGCGAGGGCATTTTATTTAAAATGTCCTTCTCTTCTAAAGGGATGTCATCTTTCATTTTAGAATCTTGATCCGGCAAATGAAGGTTGAAATAAGAAAGGATATCTTGAATATTTTCAATTAAAAATGCTTTTTTTTGTTTAAGCAAGAGATGATTCCCCTTAAATGAGGGTTGATCAATCCTTCCCGGTATCGTAAATATCGGTTTTCCTAGGGATTGGGCTTGCTCCACTGTAATCATCGCTCCACTTTTTTCGGGAGCTTCAATCAGAATTGTCCCTATGGTCATGCCGCTCACGATGCGATTGCGCTTTGGAAAATGGAATCGATTTGGAGCTGCTGCCATATTAAATTCCGATAAGAGGGCTCCTTTTTCTTTCATTTCTTCCGCGAGTTTCTTATTTTCTATTGGATAAATATGCTTTAAGCCCGACCCTAAGACTGCAATCGATCGTCCATATTCAATGGCGCCGCTATGGGCTGCTGTATCAATTCCCCTTGCCAAACCGCTTACGATCGTGAAACCGGCGCGAGCTAGCCCTCGGCTAAGTTCTCTTGCCACTTCTTGTCCATAGAGAGTTGCTTGTCTAGTCCCAACGATGGCTATGGATAAAGAATCTTTTTTAATTAATTGCCCCTGACAGTAGAGAAGCAAGGGGGAATCATCCAGTTCGAGCAACCGTTGTGGATAACGGGGATCTAAAAAGGAAATCACTTCTGTTTCAAACTGTTCTAATAATTTTAAATCTTCCTTCCAAACGTTGGCATCGCCTCCTTGTTTCCAAGCGGCATTATTTTTGGGTGAAAAACCAAACTGATTTTCTATTTTTTCCAAAGGTGCCTCGAGAGCTGCAAGAGCAGATCCAAAGTGCCGGATCAATCGTCGTTTTTTAACGATCCCAATATTTGGGATAAGATTTAGAATTAGCAATGCTTCGAGTTCTTCCAATCAAGCTCCGGTTTTTATACAAAAAAGGCGACTATTGCTAGTCGCCGATGATTCTTTCTTTTAAAAAGAAACCGTAATGGTTCCACTGACCTTAATCACAGATGGAGTGATTTGGGTATCAGCTGAAGCATTACTGATAGATAGATGCAGCATTGGAAGGAGATCGATATAAGGGCCTTGTTTATCTTTTATCTCTTCACATGCAGCGGAGCGATAATAATTGCTCACGGTTTATTCTCCATCTACCTTCAGAAGGTAGTTATTTAAACGAAATAGAATGTTTGCTATGCCGTGTTTCTTCCTCCAGTGAATAAGATGCCGATAATGATGATAAAGACCTCTTTTTTTTCTCTAGAAAAAGATGCACTAAGCATAAAGCCTTGTAAAGCTTGATGAAGCTCTCATCCCTTTCGTCATTAATTTTTGTTTAATCTGTAGTAGATAATGAATCTTATTACAGTTTTATTGCTTTTCCTTTAAAAATCCCCAGTTTTGTGGCTTCGAGCATATACCCATTATAAGGTATGATAGCCTAATGTCACCCCCTTTTTTGCTCCATTGGTCCACCCTTTGAGGAACCTAATTGTTTTAATTCATTTAAGAAAAAAAACAATTAACTATAGACTTCTATTTTTTTATTACCACGCATCCGAATATTAGGGCAATAGTTTATAAAGCTTTTTTTCTTTCTTCAATATATTGATCTAAATTTGCATTGCCAATTTTAAAAATTTGGTTTGCTGTAAGGATTGCTTCTTGCTTGAAAGAACCTTTTTGCAATTGTTCCCAGATTGCTAGCTCTTCATCCGAGCGACCTAGCTCTTGATAAAGCATTCCTAATCTGATCGTGTTAAAAATGGCGAGCAGAGGCTGTTTCTCCTGGTCAATCACCTTTTCCAATTGTTTTGCTGATTCAAGGGCAGCGCCGTAATTTCCGTTAGCGATAAGAAAGGAGCCTTCACTATAAAGATGGTAAGACTTGAGATGATCCGATTTCGTTCTGCTAACGATATCATTAAAAAAACTTTCTGACTGCGCGGGATTTCCAATAGTTAAGAGAATCTGGGCTAAAGATCCTTCATATTTCGCTTTTAACTCAGGATGTCTATTCATGATCTCTTCTAATTGATCGAGGGAACTCTCATCCCGATCTTTTTGAAAATCTGAAAACACTGCTTCAGATTTAAAAAAATCTTTTTCATTATTTTGTGTTTGCCAAGTGACATAGCGTGCTGCGAATACCAAAACAGCCACAAGGCAAAAAAACGACCATAAAAGGATGTGTTTATGTTTTGATAGCCATTCAATAGCGGGATGGTTGGTCCAATCGCCATCTAAATTGAGATTGTGAACTGACTGATTCATAAAAAATTTACACCTTGTAAAAATGATACTCAATGATAAATAATATTAAGATACAAATCAAGATTAGACCTCTTGCATAATTCGCTTTATTTGATAAAATGAAAGATTTTTGGATGGATTTATTGCCAAATTTTGAGAGCATATGGAATACAAAGTTATTGAACTTTCTCAAATTCGGGTAAATCCCTACCAACCAAGGCGGCAGTTTGATTCTTTGGAGTTAGAAGAGCTCGCGCAGTCGATACGCTCAGTTGGAATATTGCATCCTCCTTTGGTGAGGCAATTACCACTCAGTGAAGACTATGAACTCATTTCAGGGGAGCGCCGTTTTCGCGCAGCTGAACTTGCGAATCTGAAGGAAATCCCCGTCTTTATTCGGCCGATTAATCCTTCTGTTTCTGCTCAAGCCGCTCTCATAGAAAATATCCAGCGGGTTGATCTCAATCCATTGGAGATTGCCAAAGCTTGCAAGCGATTGATCGCAGAGTTTGGCTTGACTCAAGAAAAATTAGCTGAACAAATCGGTAAAAAAAGATCCACTCTTGCCAATTATCTTCGTTTGCTCGCCCTTCCGCCTTTAATTCAAGAGAGCATTGCAAAAGAAGAAATCAGTATGGGCCATGCTAAGGCGATTTTGGCATTGGATACAGAAGAGCGGCAACTGTACTTGCATGCCCTCATTGTGCATCAACAGATGAATGTGCGGCAAGCAGAGGAGTGGGCCGGGCAGCAGGTGAACAAGAAAAAAAAACTGACCCCCAGAATAAAAGATGTTTTTGTCAAAGACATTGCCAACAAGATCGAAGAAAAACTGGGGACAAAGGTGGCGATTCAAGCTCAAGGAAAAAAAGGGAAAATTTGCATTGATTACTATAGTTTTGATGATTTGGACCGGATTCTCGGTATCCTCGGTATCTTAGGTATCTCCGAATGAAAAATGTTTTTATTACAGGCGCGGCCGGCTTTATCGGCTTTCATATGGCAAAGCATTTAGCTTTAAGGGGAGATAAAGTCTTAGGATTTGATAATTTTAACTCTTATTATGACACCGCCTTAAAAAGAGAGAGGGCCCGGGAACTTGAAAAAATGGGCATTTACATCATCCCGGGGGATATTCAAAACTTTTCTTTGTTGCAACAATCAATTGAATCCCATAGGACGACTCATCTTTTGCATCTTGCAGCCCAGGCAGGAGTGCGCCATTCATTAAAGGCGCCAAGGGACTATCTGCAATCCAATATCGATGGCTTTTTGAATATACTGGAAGTGTGTAGGCTCCATCCGCATATTCCATTGATCTATGCCTCTTCATCTTCGGTTTATGGCCTCAATCAAAAAATCCCTTTTGGAATAGACGATCGAACAGATCGACAGGCGAGTCTTTATGGCGTGACGAAAAAAACAAATGAATTGATGGCTCATAGCTACCACCATCTCTTCGGGTTGTCTCTAACGGGCTTGCGTTTTTTTACCGTTTATGGCCCTTGGGGCAGACCTGATATGGCTTACTTTTCCTTTGCCAAGAATATTCTGAATGGGGACCCCATAGAAATCTATAACCATGGGAATATGGAACGCGATTTTACTTATATCGATGATGTTGTCGCCGGAACTGCCGCTGCTTTAGATCTTTCCCACCCCTTTGCTATTTTTAATTTGGGGAATAATAAACCGCAAACTGTCATCGATTTAATTTCTTGCTTAGAAAAAGAATTGGGCTGTAAAGCAGTCAAAAGATTTTCTCCCATTCAACCGGGGGACGTTCTCTCCACCTATGCAGATATCGAAGAGAGCAAAAAGCAATTGAATTTTTGCCCAAAAGTCTCTTTAGAAGAAGGAATTGCTCACTTTGCCCGGTGGTTTAAAGAATATCATTCTTAAGAATTCTTGCTCTAAATATCCTGTTTCTATTATTTTGTTGGGTTTTAAGGAGTCAGCTTTCATCATGCGGCCATTTTCAATTTTAGTCATGTTCATCGCAGCTATTCTCACCAGCTGCCAACCTACGGTTATAGAAAGTGGACCTTTTGTAAAAAAAATTGATTCCGAAGAGCTCTCTCACATTATTATTAATTTTTCAGTGAAAATGAAAATTGATAAACATTTGGAATTAGAGGATTCTTGGGCAGGTTATAACGACTATATCTTAAAGCTGTGTTTGCGCTATTCTTCTCAAAGGCTCCTGACTCTTTATGATGCAAGATTATTGATCGTCGAAGCCGTCGAAGAATTACTCTATCGCTTGAACAATAACACCATCATTGGTTTTGAGCTGGCACACTTTCCTTTTACAGCCGAAGATTTGGATCTAAAGATTAATTTTGAAAGTTTCTATGGCCGCTATATCGATGAACTATACATCGGCCTAGCATGGCTTCAAGCAGGGTGTGTCCATTTTTATGCGTTTGATCGAAAAGATGCGTCGCTCAATGGAATTGATTGGGACCACCATCATTTTGAACCCTATTCAAAAAGCAAAGAGTTAGCCCTGATTAAAAAAATGGCAGACCTTCCTTATATTGAACATAGAGAAAATCCAGATATGGCTCCTAGGGGCAAAGCAAGCTATCTCCCCCAAGGCTATGTCGCCCCCTTATAAATTTTCTAGAAGGTGGTAAAGCATTGGAGCTGGCAATCCGTGCGTAATCCAAGTCGTCTCGACCTGTCTTTCAAGGCCAAGACGGCCTTACTTCCTTCCTTTTTTTCAACTTTCAGCTGGAAGCAGTATAATAACTTCCTCGTTTGAGCCTTCTTTCTAAAGAGGGGGCGATGTGCAGAAGGGCTTTGAAGGCTTGGTAGTCTTCTAAGGCTTGGCCTTGGAGGGCGGTGTCAGGTTTTTCGCGCTTGATGGCGCGAATTAAAATATTCTTGGGGGTGTGTTCCATATCGATAAATTCGACAATTTGGGTGTGGTAACCTGCGATTTCCAATAATTGGCCGCGGGCGGCATCTGTGGCGAGAGCTGAAAATCTCTCTTTTAAGATGCCATGCTTTAATAGGGGGGTGAGGCTTTCTTGTTCGATTTGGGAAAGCAATTCATGTTGGCAGCAGGGGACGCTTAAGATCACTTGTGCTTGCCATCCGATGGCTTTTTCTAAGGCGGCATCGGTTGCTGTATCGCAGGCGTGCAATGAGACGACCATGTCAATGGTGCCTTTGGATTGATAGTCATCGATCGAGGCATTGATAAATTGAATATCAAAATTTAAAGATGCGGCGAGTTTTTGGCAATCGCTGATGACATCGGCTTTTAAATCGATGCCTATCATTTCGACAATGAAGTTTTTCTGATGCGTTAAATAATAGTAGAGTGCAAAAGTGAGATAAGCTTTGCCGCAGCCAAAATCGACGATTTTTAATTTTTTTTTCTCTTTTAGGGAAGGGAGTACATCTTCGATGGTCTCTAAAAATTTGTTGATTTGTCGAAATTTATCCTGCTTTGCAGGATACACTTTCCCCTCAGGATTCATGATTCCCAAGGTGATGAGAAAAGGAACTTTATCCCCTTCATTGATAGAGTAGTGTTTTTTGCGATTGTGTGAAAAAGATTGCGGTGTCTTTGTGGGGGGCTTTTTTAATAGGGTGATTCCTTTTTTCCCGGAAAGAAGGTGATAATCGAAATCTGCTGTAAATAGGAATGTTTGTTTAAATCGATCGATGTTTTCAATCATCCAGCTAAGACATTGATCATCCGATAAATTGCGATGAAAAATTTGCTTTTCCTTCTGCTCACTCATCTGATAGCTCAATTGCCCTTTAATCATGAGGGGTCGAATTGAAACTTTAGATTCTTTCGATCCGCTGTGCGTTGCTAAAATGAGCGCTCGGGTTTTAAAAATGTGCTGCAAGAGAATGTGGATATTTTTGTTCATACAAAAAATGGCGACTTAACACTTTTCCAATCCTCGGCAAATTGGCTCATTGCTTGGTCGGTCATGTGATCGTTTTCGATGAATTGCTCAAAGAGTGCATCTTTAATTGTCACTGCATGCATCCCCATTTCGGCACATCGAATGATCTGATCTACATTTTTAATGGAGGCCACTAAAATTTTTGTGTTTAACTTAAATGTTGTGAATATTTGCCATATGCTAGATAGCAGGGCCCAAGGGTCCTTCCCTTCGTTTTCTAAACGGCTTAAGTAAGGGGCAACATAATCTGCTCCGGCTGTCGCAGCCAAAAAGGCCTGCCTCGAATGAAAAATGGCAGTGGCCATGGTGGGGATCCCTTGCCTTGATAACAGATGGATCGCTTCCAACCCCTTTTCAGTTATGGGCACTTTCACAATGATGCGATTGGAAAAAGAATATAAAATTTGTCCTTGCTGAACCATATCATCAACTGTATTAGCGACCACTTGCGCAGTGACAGGTCCCTCTTGATGATCGAGCAAATCCTCCAAAACCTCTTCAAGATCTCTTTTCGTATAGGCGATCAAACTTGGATTTGTAGTAATGCCATACAGCAATCCAAGTCTGACAGCTTTTTCAATCACTCCAATATTTGTTGTATCTAACCAGATGTCCATGTCTTTCTTTGAAAGGAATTTATTTCAGTTTTTCAATGACTTCTTCTAGCCGATTTTTTATATATGCAGCTTCTTTTATGTATTTATCATCGATGTCTTCTTTTAAAATATCATCAGTATTAATAAATTCAAAAGCGAGAGGATCGACAACATATAAATCGAGATTTTCCTCTGTGAGTAAACCGGTATATGCCAAATTTATCAATCCTTTCTCGTCTTCTTCATCAAAATGATCGTCAGGCCTTAAAATATCCATTAAATCGATGACTTTAAGTAATTTATCAAAACATGTTTGACTGATTTGAAAGGGGCCTATCGGGCTTAAATTTAATCTATTTAAAATATCAATGAGCTTTTGGGCTTTATCTTTATCTTTATCTTTTAAAATTTTTTGGACCTTAACTAAATTATCGATAGTATATAAGTTTAATTTAATGAGAGAGGCCCGCGTCAATTCATTGTTAGAATATTTAGGGATCTCATAAGGTTTTTCGTATGTGGATATGGGCACCATATTTGCTATCACTCCCTCCGACCATTCAAGACCTTTTCTACCAACAGGTTTTGGTATATCATCTCTCTTTGCTTGGATAACAAGATTTGAATCGCCAACACCGCCTAAGACTTTGCTTGCGGCAGTAGAAATCCCCCCAACTTCTTTCGAGTACTGTTTTTCTTGATTAACATTTTGATCTGTTGGCGAAATAATAGATTGAGAAGGATCAGAAATTTTATTATTCATAAAACCCCCTTAATTAATAATAAACATCTTCAAACTTGTTATAACATAATAAAGATAATAATGCAATGAGGCTCCTCATCCAATAGACCTCTTGCGTAATTGGCTTTACTTGAGAAAATGTAATTACGCAAGGGTCTAATTCTTCTAGAATGCAAAAATCGCTTCGATTTCGAAATCTTCATAGTGGTGCGGGCCACCAATCGATTTGTCTTCCGCGTTAGAAAATTCATAGATAAAATCTAAAGAGAGGTTATCTGTGATGGCATAAAGGAATTCGAAACGCCATCCGGTAAAGTTGGTGTTTCCGCGGCGTGGAAAATATCCCACGAGTCCGGAAGATGGAGGATGGGATGCCGAAGAAGACGAAGAAGAATGCGATTCAACTCTTTCGTCCCAAATATCGTTGATGTCTTCATCATAGATATTTCCACGGCCAATACTTCCCACATCTGGTTCCGGGATCGCTTGTGCTTGCACCCCGACGTATTCAATGTCAAATGACCAATCCCCTTTCTTGTCGACATTTCCAACATAGGCTCCCGCATACCAAGCGAGGTTTTTCTTTTTACGATGGGTAAACACAAGTTTTTTCGCGGCATGGTTAACTAAAAAACCGGAATAGAGCTCAACAGGAACTTCTTTTCCAAAAAGCTTTTGTGCATAGGTATAGGTCAGAGAAAGTTGCGAGTTTTGGAATTTAGTGCCAACCGGATCGTGAATAAAGCAGCGGTTCCACCCTTTTTTAACCCAATCGATAAAACTATATTTTACATCCAATCCGGAATCATAAATATCCAAGAAGCCAATTTCTGTCGCATAGGCAAAATGATTCGCTCTTTCGTCGACAACAAACCCGCCGCCGGTGAGGTACCAATCAAATGCAGCAGGGGTCGAACTGGCAAAGCGCAATAGAATCCCATCAAAACGGTTGCTGAACTCAACTTCAGAATCGAAAATATCATCTAATTTTTGTCTTCCCACCTCGATATCTAAACGGTTTTTACCATCTGCATACATATTATAACCGATGTAGGCTCTTTTTAAACTGATCGCAAAGACCTCGCCGCTCCCTTTCAAAGCAAATCGCTGGTCGCCTTTTACTTTGCCATTAACGGCGCTCCCTTCATGATTAAAAATGGTTCCATCTCTATAGCAATCATTTCGTCCTCTAATCCCGCAAGGATTATCAAATTGGAGATGCGCTTTTGCCCATGCGTCTTTGTAGGTGTATTTTACCTTTAAGTTAAACTCAACGTCAAAGTCATTGACAGAAATGGGAATGCCTTTTGCATCCACATGGCTTCCACCGCGTAAGTTTCGGTAGACTTCCTTAAATTTTGGTTTTTCTTTTTTGCTTCCTTTGCCTTCGTACTCATAGTCATAACCGGATTCATCATCATCATCGCTTCCATCGTAAAGCGCTATCCCTTTTTCTTGAATGTGGCGCCATTCAAAACGGACGTCTCCGCTGATTTCAAGATTTTTAGATTTCTCGTGAATATCGATGTTTTCTTTAGATTCAACAAATTCTCTTAATGGTTGGTCATCGCGTGTACTCAACTGGCGATCAAAAGCCGTCTCTTGCCCAATACTTTGTGCATAGAGCTTATTAGCCATGCAGCCAAACATAAAAAAAATGGCGAGGCATTTTGAAAATTTCATAATTAACTCCGAATTTAAGGAAAAAAAGATAAAAGTTTTACTCTGTTCGAAGCTAAAAGTCAACCTTAGAAATACCTACAAGAGCTAATATGAAATGCAACTAATTACAAATGAATTGTTTATATAGTCTTAACTCGAGTTTACGAATTAGGAAACATAGATGATGAATTCGCTACTCATCACTGAACTTGAGATTCTGAACAGGTTCTAATATTGACCGTACTCAAAGGGCTTAATGTAGATGCCCCATCTTAAATCGGGGCGTGAACCATCTACCCATTGTTTCCATGAAGACATGGGAAAACCTGTTCTGGCATTCCAATCAAGTCGCCAAAGTTCGAGTTTTCCGGTTCCGGGATTGACCACAAATCCAAAGAGCTCCTTCATCCAGTTAGAGTCTGCAAAAATGAGGGGGGGAGGCATGGCGAACCCAAGCTTTTGTGCGGCCATACTGATTTTGAAATGATAATCGAGCGGCAAGGAAGTTTTCAGTTCCTGGAGACATATCAAAGATTTGCAAATGTCTTGCAGCTGATTCGCATCCATCAATCTTAATTGCGTGCTATCAAACGGAATTTTATCCGATAAGTCAAGCAGGCTTTCAATTTTTTCATTTGAGATATTTAACAAATTAAAGATCATACTGATTTTTTCTCGCATTTGATGGAGGGGGATAAGCGGAAGCAACGAATAGAGCAAACCATCAATTTCATCTGCCGATATTACAGGGCGATTGGCATAGCGTAAACCCCTGTCTTCTTCAAGAATATTATTCAAGAATTCTCGAAAAAAAATTGGATTCAAAGGACCTTCTAAACTGCTAAAAAGTGTCTTGAAGCGATGTTGGAAATTTTCCGGAATTTTTTCTTCAATTTTTTTTAATAAATATTGCACCATCTCGGTTGTAAGAAGGATCTTTTCGATAAACATTTCGGCAGGCTTAATCCATCGGTCGCGGACATAGGTATAGGTAAAGTCGTTGTTTTTCCATATTTCATTAAAGGGAGAAAAATTGGGTTTTAATACAAAAGCATGTGTTGGGGATTGCATCAGAAGAGAGTCGCGTTTCCCTGTTAAGAAGGGTTCTAAAAAGCGAGGGGGAATATTTTTCAATGTGTCGGCGATGAAGAGCAACAGCTCTGTTTCACTCTCAACCCATTTTTCCGCTTCTTTAGGGCGGTCCTCGATCCGGTAATAGCAACTCACTAGAGTATTCATTGTCCCTCCGGATGTATAGACCCATGGTTTTTTTTCGATTTGATCTAAGTGATCTAATGGATCTTTAATCAGGGGGGCGCGATGGGCAGCAGCCATGCGATGAAGGGCGCTTTCCAAAAATTCCTTTGTTTTGACGTGGTTGATGATCGCTGTCACTACGTCGGATAAGTCTTTTTCTATTTTTTTTTCATTTAAACTGTGAGCAATCTGAGGTTCAGTCGCTACGAAAAAAGAGGCTAAAGAATCGATAAATTCTTGAGGGTTTTTAATGCGGGTCCACTGAGATGTATTGCTTCTTCCATGCTTATAGAGAAGTCTAAAACCGGCAGGACTATCATCAAACGGTGCGGTTGAGACCTCCTGCATATCGGCATCGTAAACTTCTTGAAAATAGTCCTTAAAAAGTTCTACATATAATTTATACAACGTATCATAGAGGTCGACGAGGGAAGAAGCTTCCCTTTGCGCACCATTTCTCTGCTCTTCTAAAAAATAAAATTCATTCATTCGACTCTGATAATCGATCTTTAACCATTGCAATTCTTTTTCTGAAGATGAGTGGCGCATCCTTGTCTCTAATCCTTTGATTTGCGCATAGGCCATTTCATATTCATATTGAAGCTCTTTTACTTTTTCATTTGCCAGATTGAGTTTGTGTTGAAGAGTTTGATAAATACATTGTCCAATCCCATGCGGCTCATTTGTTTGCAAGCCTAAACTTGCGTATAAATTCCATTTTGCAAATTCATACTTTGTATCTGAAAATGAGGCTAGAGTAAATTCCCATGCTTTTAACAAAGCGTTGTCTGCTAAAGATTTAAAACTGTTTTTAGCGATTTCAAATAATGTCAAAAAATGGGCAACTTTATCTCCAACACCGCCTCCTTGTAATTTCAACGATGGCGACTGTATCATGAGTTGTGTATGCAACATTCCACTTGGCCTTTCTTGAAATTCTTTAATTTGTTTTTCGTTCAAGTTTAAAGAATTGAGAATCAACCGCCGAATCACTTCTTCAACGCTCAACACACAAAAAAAATGCTTAGCTTTTTCAAAGATAATCGGAAGCAACCATTTCTCTAATTTTTTTACTTTTTGTTTAATAGATTCTTCCTTAGATAGGAATCCAATCGATTCAAAAGCAAACAAGAGTCCGGGGGAATACCAAATTTCCGGGATGATCTCGTTTGAATGAATGCGAATCACAAGGGGTTTCTTTAAATCTCCACTCCCCCAGCTAGAGCTCAAGGGAACCGAGTGTTCAATCCCACTAAAAGTTCTTTTAAGCGTCCCAGTTGAAATCAGGTCCAGGAGATCTTGTAAAAAAAGTTCGGGCTGTTCATCGTGAACAATTTCAGCCGGAGCAGTTGCAAAACAAGACCCCACATTTTGACGCAAATAACACAGCCATGCTGCCAAAGCCGCTTGTTTCGTATGTACATCCGTGATAGAAGTCCCTGAAGGAAGTTGGAGGGTCTGTTTAATCAATTCTTCAGCCCATTTATTGCCCATAGGCTTAGAAAATTTCCGAAGTATTCGAACAAGGTCTTTCTGTGTATGAATCGCTTGTAAAACTTTTAAAATATGCTGCTGCCTTGGACTATCATGTTGTCGATTTGGGCCAATGGGATATAAATTTACTTTAAAATATTTGATGCATTGAACCAGGGCTTTTTGATTGATTTCCCCCTTTTCATCGATGATAAGTTTCGCTAATTGTCTTGTTTTTTGGACATTGCGCACAGCAGTGCTTTCTTGTATTTGGGAGCGGTCCAACCTTCGGGTTAATTCATCGAACTCCTCTTCAGCCAACCTAAAAAGAGGGTCTTTATTTGCTCTCAATTTAGCGCGATGACGCGCCACCAAAGCAAAGACCCTTGGATAAAATAAGGGATGGTTCAAAGGAGCCTTTACGACAGCTAATAAATGATCGATGACTGATTTCATGGAAATTAGGGAGATTTACTGAGAATAGCTTCTGCGGCTGCCTGTATTTTTTGCTGCATCTTCTTCCATGCCGCATAGGAGCGCGCTGCCTCATTCATGGCGTGGTTGAGTTCATTTTCATTGATGTACGACGAAAGATAAGAAGAGGGAGTAGACCCTACATAATGAGAATAAATGGGGCTATGAGAAGAATCGAAATGTTTTTGGTATGAATCCCAATCAGGAAGATTGATCTGAAGATTTTGATCGATATATGGCTTTGAGGGGCCGCCGATCTTTGATTTTAGCCCGGATTGTAGCTCGGATTGTAGCTCGCTCAGCGTGAGTGTTTCTTGGCAATTTTTCTCATCCACAAAGAAACCCTTGTTGTCTTATATACACCCTTGTATATCTGGCAAGCTTTTCTAATCAAGTAAAATTATTTTTTTTGTTTGCATTGTTGAAAATACGAAGAATATTTATGAAATGGAATCTGACCATTGGGGCTATTCAATAATGCTTTTACAACTTTTTTAGGGATGGGCGCCCAATAAGCAGGCATTTTTGCAGCAAGCTTCGGATTGAGTACATAGATTAAGCAAAAATTAACTTCCCAGATTGAAGGCGCCATTGATATTCCTATTACAGAACTATTTGGACAATCGCGGTAAAGAACAAGTTCAGCTTGAGTTCCTTCGTGTTGCGCGGCAGTAGCAAAGGGAAGTTGTTTAGTGTAGGCAGATTGATAAAGCATTACAAGCGATTTTTCTGCACCGTTAGCACGACACCAAGTTGACAGATAGCCACCCGGTTTGATCACATTATTCACTTTCCTTGTAGGTGCATCTTTATTTGCAGGACTTTCTAATAGCCCCTCTTTATTTACTATGAGTCCATAACTGCCTAATACAATTGGAGTAATTTTTCCATCAATAATACGAATGAGGGGATTGCCGCAGGTGTTTGTCAGGAGTTTAACAGATTCATCAACTAATTTAGCTGATTTGAGATCGCCGCTTCCATTTGCTCCTTGACCTGTGATAAATGCCGCATATTGTTCCTCGGTAAAACACAATTTTTTATCGAGCCCTAATCTCTTAGCGATGATATCAGCTTTGGCCTGCCCTAATGGACGATTGAGTTGAGTGTTTGATGCAAATTGAGTCGGGGCATATTTTTCAAGAGATTGGACACCGGCGGCCCCCCCAAAGAAACCGCTTTCATCTTTTGGCAAACAATTGAATGCAAAGCAATTTTGAATGCCCGTTAAAATAAAGCAAATCAAAACAGAACATTTTTTCCTATCAAACATGAAACCTTCCATGAGTTAGCAGCTTTTTTGCAATCTAATCATAATTGAAAGGTTCTGGTCAATCTAATTGCCAATCGATGGGGGATTTTCCCAATTGAATGAGGAGTTCATTGATTTTAGAAAAATGGCGGCAGCCAAAAAAACCTTGATGGGCTGATAAAGGGGAAGGGTGGGCAGCTGTAAGGATGTGATGGCGCGAGGGTATCCCCTCTTTTTTTACATGGCGGCACTTATCTTGAGCTGATTTTCCCCATAAAACAAAAACGACGGGGTCTTCCCTCTCTTCAAGTTTTTGAATGACATGGTCGGTAAAACGCTCCCAGCCTTTCCCATGATGTGAGAGCGGCTCTCCTTGGCTAACTGTCAATGTGGCATTCAGCAATAAAACCCCTTGCCTCGCCCATGAGAGAAGGGACCCATGCGTTGGAGGGGTTAGCTGCAAATCACTTTCTAATTCCTTAAAAATATTTTGCAGTGAAGGGGGAGATTTAATCCCCTTCGGAACACTGAAGCAAAGTCCATGCGCTTGGCCCGGTCCATGGTAGGGATCTTGCCCCACAATAACGACTTTGACTTGGTTGAACGGTGTTTGAAAAAAAGCATTAAAAATCAAATCTTTTGGTGGAAACGTAATGCCGGCATTGAAGCTGTATTCTTTCTCGATAAAAGAGACTAATTCCAGCAGATAAGGCTCTTGCAATTCTTTTTCCAATTGCTTTAGCCAGCTAGATTCAAGAATAAAAGGAATAAATGGTTTCATGAATTTTTGACGTAATATTCAATTTTAGAAAGAAGATTTAGAGCCTCTTCTTTTTGGAGCGCACTGAATTTTTTTCTTGAACGAAGCAATTGTTGATATAACTTTTGCAGACCTAAGATAAAACCAACGTGGATTTTTTCTTGTCTCTTATCTCCGTCTCCCAAAGGGAAATGATCTCGAATGAGTGCCAGCATTTCACTTTTCGTCTGTCCGTGGTAATTTTTGACGATCTCTTCTTTTTTTTCTAAACTTCCTTCACGGCTTGCTAGGACATAAACTGCTTGTCTTGGCATCCACTCGATATTTTGACGCAAATGTTTTGGCATGGCTTCGCAAAATTCCCAATATTGCATCAAATTATAAGGAGTCTGCCTGTTTCCATAAGCGGCAATCATCCATGCGGTAAAGGCCCCATCGCGATAATGTGTTAAAATAGTATGGACTTTTTTGATGCGCTCGCCATGTAACAAAGCTGCTTGATTATTGATGGCCTTCACTTCAGATGTAAGGGAGATCAATTGATGTAAATCTTGCTCGATTTCTCGATCTTCGGTTGAATAATTGCGCAGAAGTTCAGCTAATTGCTCCTTCTCCCTTTCACTCAAATCAGAAATACTGAATAAGCCGGAAAAACTGGTTAATTGCCCGGATGCCGACTGCTTTGCCATCGCCTCCATTTTGGAAACATTGGCAGGTTTTTTCATCCTTTGATCGAGAATCGAATTCACTTTTGCCATATTAAACCTCATAAACCCTCAATTGGAGGGAAGTCTAATGTAAAGCGGCTTTACACGTCAAGATTCAAAGGATGCAATTGATTCTTTAAATTTCTTATGCTACAATTTTCTTAAAAAGGTAAAAAGATTATGGAAAATTTCAATATTTTTTTATAGATTTTACTGTTCATGGACGTAATAAGGTAATTGCAAAACTCCAAAAGATAGCTTTTTGGACTTTTGCGATTACCTCTAATGAGCCTATCGACTTAAGCAAATTTCTCATAAAATTCAGCAATTTCTGCTAATTCTTGTTGTGCTTCTTTATGCCTGTTTAAACGGACTAGGATGTCTTTTTCACCCAACTTGGATCTTTCAGGTAATGTTTCCATAACTTTTATACTCTCATCTATATTCTTAATAGCCAGATCCAGTTTGGTGTACAGAATTGTAGAATTTATTTTATAAAATTGATACGTGCTAATAAATTCTTCGTTTAAGTCGCCTTTTGAAGCAAAATTCTTTAAATCCTCTTGTTGCTGCTTAAATACACGGTTCAATCTTGAAATTCTTGTAAAAGCCTCATACAAGGGCAAAATCAGCCCGCCGGCAATAATATGAGGGACTTGGGTGAATTTAAACTGATCGTTTTCTTCGATGAAGTACCATGGTTTTTTGTAACTATCGACTCTATTTTCAATCTTTACCATATTCTTTGTCGAATCCAAATTAGCACTCTGAATGGCTTTAAAAAATACAAATGAAAAACAAACAGCAGCCCCTAAGGCCAAAAATTTTACTAAAATTGGAGCTTGGACTAAAAAAACTATCTTTGTTGTAAAATGACATATCTGAACAAAAGATGCACAGATATATGTGAGTAGTGCCGTTTTTAAAAATGAAAAGAATTTATAATCTCTTTCGTAATTTTTTTTCGTATTTAATTCGGTAAGAGTTTTATTTAATGAATTGATGCGACCGCGGAGCGCATCCAAAGTTCCCGATTGCGGAAAATTTAAAGATAAATCCTTTGCTAATTTTTCGATTAGGGTTTTTGTTTGAAAATTTGGTTCTTTAATTGCGCCGGGTTCAAATGAAATGGTAAATTCTTTGCCATTCATCTGAATGGATTGTTTCACTATGATATTATTCGAACCTGTTATGGCAAAAGGGTCGGTTATAGTAATCGTTGTCATATAAACCTACTTAATTTTGAATAAGGGATACTATATATTTAAATAATTGATGTCAAGTCACTTGAAATTCGTTAAGACAGGAAGGAATCTATTTCAAACGTTGCAGGAGTTCTTTAGCAAGCGCTCTATAATCATCTCCGGCGCGGCTATCGGGATCGGTTTGAAAGACCGGTTTGCCATAAATGGAGGCTTCGGAGACAGAAATGTCCCTTCTCACTTTATTTTGGAAAGCTTTGTTGGGAAAAGTTCTTTCAATGACATCTAAAAAGGCCTGGTTGCTTTTTCCTCGTGAATTCCAGAAAGAGAGAATCACGCCGAGGATGTTGAAAGGATGGCGCTGGCTGATACTTCCCATAAATTGCCCCAATCGTTCCAGCCCTTTGACGCTATAGAATTCAGGCGTGGCGCAAATGAGGGCATGTCCCGCTGCGATGAGGGCCGACTCTGTGAGCCAGCATAGGGATGGGGGAGTGTCGATGATGATGACATCATAAGTGAGAGGTTTGAGGATGTCTTTGAGTTTTTCATGCGAATAGCGATCGGCGGCTAGCGTTCCTGTCACTTCAACTCGTTCTAACCAAGTGTCTGCGGGGATTAAATCGAGGTTGGGGATTTCTGTTTTTAGAATCACTTCATTGAGCTGGCGTTTTCCTTGAAGAACACTCGCTAAACTGTCATTTTCATCAGGGTCAAAACCTAAACCCGTTGTCAGATTGGCTTGAGCATCAAAATCGATCAATAACGTTTTCTTTTTATGAAACATCGACAGAGCAGCTCCAATATGCAGAGCGGTAGACGTTTTGGCTGTTCCCCCTTTGAAACTACTGATCGCTACTGTGCTCATACTGAAACTTCCTTAGGGGTCTCTTTGGGGGCATAAGGCGAGGTGAGGGATCGCGATTTTCTCTCTTCTTCAAGCTTGCTGATAAAATCGCCGATTTGAATTTCGCCATGGACCACATTATCTCGAGTGCGCAAATTGGCTGTTTGATGTTCGACTTCTTGATCGCCGATCGTCAATATATAATTGGCTTGCGCAAGCTGTGCGTTTCGCACTTTTTTGCTCACCGATTCTTGAGCACCGTCCACTTCCACATGAAAGTTTGATTGTTTGAAGCGTTTTGCAAGCTGCTGAGCATAGGGTTCGTGCCGATCAGCGACGGTTAAAATCCGCACTTGAAGAGGACTTAACCACAGGGGGAATTTTCCCGCATAATGCTCGATTAAAATTCCCATAAATCGCTCGATCGATCCAAAAAGGGCCCTATGAATCATCACAGGGCGCTTATGCGTCCCGTCTTGAGCCGTGTACTCAAGTCCAAAACGCTCCGGGAGTGCCATATCGAGTTGTACAGTCCCGCATTGCCAGCTTCGATTTAAGGCATCTCGAATATGAAAGTCGATCTTTGGTCCATAAAAAGCGCCATCCCCTTCGTTGATCCGGTATTCCAAGCCGATTTGATCCAAAGCTCCTTTTAACCCAAGTGTTGCCACTTCCCATTCCTCATCAGAACCTATGGTATTTTTTTCAGGTTTTGTAGAAAGCTCTAATCTGTAAGATAGGCCAAAGGTAGAGTAAATCTCATGAGCTAAAGCGATCACAGAGGAAATTTCTTGTTGAATGTCGGTCGGTTTCATAAAAATATGGGCATCATCTTGATGGAAGCTTCTCACCCTAAAAAGACCAGAAAGCGAGCCGGACGGTTCATAGCGGTGCACCTGTCCAATTTCAGCGATTCTTAAGGGCAGTTCTCGATAGCTGTGAATATGACTTCTATAATACAACATGCATCCGGGGCAATTCATAGGCTTAATGGCGAAATCGCGCTCCTCAATTTGCGAGATAAACATATTATGGCGATAGTTATGCCAATGTCCGGAAATCTCCCACAACTCTTTGGTCATGAGGGTGGGGGTTTTAATTTCGATATAGTCGTTGCGATTTAAGCATTCGCGAATGTAATTGAGCAATTCATTCCAGATGATTAAGCCTTTTGGATGGATGAACGGCATTCCCGGAGCTTCTTCTTTGAGTGAAAAAAGATCGAGCTTAGGACCTAAAATTTTATGATCTCTTTTTTTCGCCTCTTCAAGTTGGTGAAGATATTCTTTTAATTGCTTCCGATCGGGATAAGAGATCGCATAGACGCGAGTGAGCATTTCATTTTTTGAGTCTCCCCGCCAATAAGCCCCTGCTGTTTTCATCACTTTAAACGCTTTAATTTTACCCAAATTAAATAAATGGGGACCGCGGCAAAGATCGAAAAATTCACCTTGCCTGTATCCTGTGAGT
This sequence comes from Parachlamydiaceae bacterium, assembly GCA_025451995.1. Classification (GTDB taxonomy): domain Bacteria; phylum Chlamydiota; class Chlamydiia; order Chlamydiales; family Parachlamydiaceae; genus JANWJE01. The sequence goes on from JANWJE010000051.1 coordinate 21,523, forward strand.
AAGGAATTGTCTTCGAAAGAATGAATCAGCTCACATTTGTATGGGTTGTGAGCGAATAATTGGAGAGCTTCTTTTTTAGACGAAAGAACTTCTCTTTTTGAAAGGTAATTTTCCGAAATAATTTTTTGAATTTCTTGTTCAATTTTTTCGAAATCGGCGTCCGAGATATGTAAATTAGCAAAGTCATAATAAAATCCATTTTCAATCGGAGGGCCAATTGTCGGCTGTGCGTCGGGCCATAAACGCAAGATTGCTTGGGCTAAAACATGAGCAGATGTGTGCCAAAAAATTTCCCTTCCCTGCCGATCTTCGAAGTTCAAAATTTGCACTCTATCCCCATCGTTAAGGGGTTGGGAGAGGTCAACAATTTTATCATTAATCGTTACCCCGACAGCTTCGTTTGGCCCTTTTAAATTTAATTTTTCAGCCAAATCCTTGGCTGTGCTGCCCTCGGATAACTCGATCCAATTCTCGTCTTTTAGATTTAGAATACGCATGCGAAAACTCTCCCTATTCGATGAAGAGAATTAGTCTACTTATCCCCCAAAAAAAAAGAAAGGGAATTGAAAAGGTGGAAGAACTCGATGAGTATACCGAAACAATTTCAAAATTTGGTTTTTGAGCCCAGTGCGTAACCAGGGCGTCTGGTTACGCACCTTCTTTTTTCCCAGTTTTCAGCTGGAAGCACTATATATTCAGTAGTTTAACTAAAAAACTATTAATTATTAAAAATCTGTTTTTTTATATTATTATATATAATATAATTAAAATAGAGATGAGATAAAGTTGCTCTTATTAAATTTTTTTAATAGGTGTAATATGTTAGTTAAAAAAAGTGTTAAAGAGATATTAAATAATTTAGCGCATGGAAAATCGATTGATGTTCCTTTTGATGGTTCAAATATAGTCATCCGCACCTTGGATGAAACATCAAAACTCTCTTTAACAGCTCTGATTTTTGACGGTGGAGATTATATTCCAAAAAGTGTCAGAAATTGCATCTCTCAAAAATCCCCCTTCTCACACTCTTCCATCCTCACCTTTTTAAGTGTGGATGAAAAAAAGTTCCAAGTAAAACTCAACTATTTAGGAATGGCTAAAAATTTAAACGAAGATGATTTTAAAGAACTCTTGGGTGAATTTAGCCTGATCGCTGAAAAATGGCGCATTTACTTGGATGAGCATGGCAAAAATGATCTTTTGCACGTTCGGGTGAAGTAAAACCCTTCCAATAAAAATTGGTTTTCCTTATCCTGTTAATCTTTTAACGGGAATATCATGGATATTGCAGAAAACAATTTAGTTCGCTTTATCAGCGTAACCAAAAAAAAAGATGGCCTTTTTGCCAACTTTAGAGTTAAAGGAATGAAGGGAGGGGCGAGCTTCAGCTCTTCAATTTCTGTCGATATCAATCAAGCAAACGTTAATGCCGCTGATCCTCTTGAAAAAATCATCGACGAATGTGGCCGGATCGCCGTTCGCATGTCAGAAACAAAACTCCAGTTTGAAGGGGTTGTTAACGTTTAATTTTTCTTATCTGGGTGTAGCGCAGCTTGGCTAGCGCACTTGCATGGGGTGCAAGGGGTCGGAGGTTCGAATCCTCCCACTCAGATTCTTTTTCTCTCAAGGACTTACGAAGGATTGACCGCTTTTCTTAAGTCCTTATTTTTTCTCAGGTGGTGGATAGGTGGTGGATGATGCACAATCATTTGTCCTAAGAAAATTCACCTTGAAAAAGTTCACTAAACAAGGAATGTTATGTCTAACGTTTTCAAGCTGTTGTGCCTTTTTCTGTTTCCCTTATTTGGATTGAAAGCAGAAATCCTTTTAAATCAATTCCCTGAAAAGGAGCCCTCTCAAAAAATGTTCGCGGTCATTTATCAAGGATATCTTAAACCAGGCAGAGAAAACGAGTATCAAAAAGCCTGGAGTAAAGTAGCTCAATATTTCATTGAATATCGTGGTGCTATCGGTTCTTGCTTACATAAAACGTCTGATGATTTATGGGTGGCATATTCTCGTTGGCCCGACAAAGAAACTCGGGATAACTCTTGGCCTGGAGAAAACGCACCTTCCGAAGAGCTGCCCCTCGAAATTCGCAACGCAGTTCTCACAATCAAAGATTGTTTAGATTCTGATCGGAAAATCCGAGATCTGTGCATGGAAGTGGTTAATGATCTTCTTCTCCTACCCAATGATACCGAATCAAGCTTCGTCCTATCTCCAGGGCAAGAAAGAATCATGAACTTGGTTTACGAAGAAGTTGAAATCGCCATTCAAGAAGGGAATCCACCCTTTGCTGCTATCATTACAGACTCCGAAAATAACATCTTGGCTGCAGCTCATAACCAAGCAAATACAAAGCAACTAGCGATTGCTCATGCTGAAATCGAAGCGATCCAATTAGCCTGCAAGACTCTCGGGAAGAAAAAACTTGATGGTTGCATTCTCTATGCTAATGCTGAATCTTGCGGAATGTGTTCAACAGCGATTATTAAATCTGGAATCTCGCAAGTTATTTATGGTGCTCCTCACGAAAAAGGTAGCAATCCAGATGTGCACCTTCTTGAAATAAATAGAAAAGCAACACCTCAACTAAGAGTCCATGGGGGCTTCATGAGAGAAAAATTTATTGAACAAATTAACCGAGGAAGAAGCCAAACACAAATGCTGCCTAGCAAAGAAGTAAGCGCTGCCCAACTAGAAACTACGATCAAGGATTTTGGGGATATTTTGCTCAAAGAGTCAAAGATAGGCCAATTTGACGACCGAATCGGAGCATTTGCAAATCGCGACTTTAAGAAAGGGGAAGTGGTAATAAAATGGAATCTCAAACCCCTTTCTGAAGATGAATATGAAAAACTTCCTCAGTATGAGAAAGATAATTTTTGTCATCACCGTAATGGTATTCGTTGGCTTTATCCTGACCCAGAACGTCATGTCAACCGATTTAGCCATCCAAATGTTGTACCTGATTTCGGTAAACAGGCAAATATAGCCTTAAGAGATATCAGGAAATGTGAAGAGCTTTCTATTGCAGACAATACTATTGAAGATTTCTAAAAGTCCTGCCTTAGAAATTTTCATTTGAATATTTAAATTAAGTATTCATCACGAGTAGAGCTGTCGGATGAGGATATTTTTCCTTACACCATAGATATTTGTCTAAAAGTTCTTTAGGAACAGGATCAAGGTTTATGCAAAGCTTAAAACCAAATTTCTTATAAAAGGAAACAAGATGCTCAAACGGAATACAATAAATTGTTTTATTTAAAGGTGCGCTTTTTAGAAGAAATTCGACTATTGCACTGGCAACTCCATGTTTACGAAATGACTCGAACACGTACATTCCTCCTAATTCAAAATGATCTGAATCTATTCTTACCAATCTTCCAATGCCGGCTTTTGAACCCTCTATTTCGCTTATAGCAATGATTTCTTTATCGAAATTAGAGTGGATAAAATCTACATCATCGTAGCACCTATTGATCCATAGAATTTCTGTATCTTTTGCAGCTCTTACTCTTAGCATTTTTTCCTGCTTATATTTCTCTTGGGATATGCCCATACCTTAACAGGCTATCCTCAATATCTTTTTTGATTTTATCTGGCAATGTTCGTTGAATCTCTTTTGGCATTGCAAAACAATAGTTAGTTAAAGGAGGTGCTTCTTCTGCTTTACCGTAATGAAAAGGAAAATTCGTAAAAGCAATTAATGCTAAATTTTCATTTGCAGAAAGTAATCTCCGTCTCTTATTTACAGCTTCTTCAATTTGTAAAAGTGAATTAGTTTTGCCATTATCATCTGAATAAAATGGCAAATTTAAATCGATAAAAATGACCAAGGGAAGGTTTTGGGAATCCTTTTGAAGAGCCTCTCTCAGTAGATGAGAAACCCCAGTGTATTCTGCATTTGCATCGAAAATTCCCTTTTGATTGAGAACACCATCCCGATGCTTGCTTTTTGCTTCAACAGCAAACGAAATTTCTGTAAGCCGATGAGTAGCGATAAGTTCACAGGTTGGCACACGAAAAAGGGCATTTTTTGGATTGATCCAATTGACATCGCATCCAGCTCTTACTAGGCTGGCAGCCATTGCAATTTCATATCTAGCACCCTGAAAACCATTCTTATTTTTCAGTTTTTCTATTAATTTTAATGATTCAGGCAAAGAAAATTTATGCTTTAAGCAAAAAAGATCATAACACAGATTTAACCAAAATAAAATTGGGCCTGAGGGATAGATTAAGGGTTGTTCTCCGGTTTCTTTGCTTTTCAGAAGAATCTGATGTTTGTGCCTTTGATAATAGTCAGCAAACCGAAACATTGCATTTTGTTCATTTTTAGAAGTTTCTTCTTCCTGCTCTATCCACCACGAATCACCAATAAGATTAATCGCATAATCTTCAATAAATTCGTAGAAAGTGGAATTAGGTGACCCACTCCAAATCTCATTTGCAACAGCTCTCAACCTTTTTCCATTTGACAACAGGCTTGGTACAAAATGGATATGAGGTTCCATGGATTGTTTTAAAATCATATAATTCGTTTATTAACCATCTGGAATTGAGTATATTTCCAGAGTAAATTGGAGCAATGGTCTTCAGAAAGAGTCTTAGGATCGATCCAAATATGCTCTAACTCTTGCTTTACTTGTTTTTCAGTAGATCGACAGCCATTTAACTGATAAATCATTCCAACATGGAAAAATGTGTAAGCTTGATCCGACGCCATAGCAGAGACTTCGACTGTTGTAGTAAGATTATCTATCAATTGCAAAGAATCAAATTCCATTGCTACTTCTTCCACAAATTCTCGTCGCAATGCCTGCTCTGGAGACTCTCCAAATTCAATGCCTCCACCCGGAAAATCTAGCTTCCCTGCGTAAGGACCTTTCTTTTGCTGTACTAGCAATATGTTTCCATCTTTTATTGAAACTCCATATACGCCTAATCTTGTTACCTGTTTTTTGATTGCTGCATCGACTTCATTCTTTAAATCTTTCTTGAGATAGTAAAAACAAGTATTTTTTGCATACCCTGGTCTAGAAAATTCAATCTTAAAGCCCATCTTTTGATAGAACTCAGGGGCTTGAAAACTCATCGTTTCCACAAATGCAAAATGGCAATCTTGTTCCTTTCCAAATTCGATAGCATGATTCATTAGCTCACGCGCAATTCCTCGGCCTCGATAATGCTTTTCCACAAAAAGGTATTTGATATGCAACTGTCCCCAAAAAGATTGTACGACTATAGCTCCAACAAACTCTTGATCATTGAAAATTTCGAAAGATATCGGATCTTCCTCTAGACCATTGATACCAGTAGATTCAATAGCCTGCTTTCCAAATCCATCAAAAATTCTCTTCTTAACTTCATCACGAAGCTTGTTTTGTTGAATTTGGAATTTCATAGTCTTTTTCCCATAGCAATATCATGAATACTTGGAGGTTCACCGCTCGGGTCTTCAAAAGGCATTTCTGAATAGCCGTTTCTGCTATAAAAGCTGACGACATTTGGTCTTGCTTCATCATGAAGCGACTTGATCCCCTGCCTTTTCAGCCATTGCTCGCATAGGTGTAAAAACTGGCTTCCTAATCCATGCTGCCTATATTTTTCATCAATGACAATGATTCGCAATGCTGTCCTATGCTCGGGCCAAAATTGAATATGAGCATATCCAATGATTTCGACTCCTTGATAAAGAACCAGATGAACGTGATCTGGATGATCAAATGTCCATGTATACGGATCTGAAATCGATAGAGGATCAAAAAAGTATTTATTTCTTAATTGCTTGGCGACTTCCCATTCAGCATAGTGGGTGCATTTCATCATGCGAATGCGATTGAAGCTTGCTGCTTGAAGAATTTTTTGAATGAAAGCGTCTTTACCTAGGTTATACCCTGTAAAAAGAGAATTATTCTTCTCATAGGAAGACTCTTCCTTGAGAAGAGCTTCTTTAAGTTTGCTATATTCGTCTCGCGCGTTTGGATGCTGGCGTAAGTAATCTCTAAATAGAAGGTTTAGCTCGATTTCTGCGTGACCTTCTTCATAAACATGAAGATTTGTTTCAGCTCCTTCTGATCGATTAAAGTAAAATCGCATGGGGATGTTATACTCGCCCTTATACTTGAAGCCTAAGTTTTCAAGAGGTTGGATCACCTTCTCTGGATTCTTAACAACACCTATCATATCAATTACCGGCTTTGCGGAAAGACCTGGCACCGAAGTAGAGCCGACGTGATGAATAGCGATGCAGTTTGATCCTAGAACTTGTTTAATTTTGGATGCTTCCTGCTCAAAAATTTGAGGCCAGTCTGAATTGTACGATGTAACAATGATCTTTTTTATCTTTTTCATGATGAATGTCTTGCTGCAATGTAAGACGCGCTTGGGTCATTTTCTGAAGTTCCAATGCGTACAATAATTCCTTCTTCTTGAAGTTGTTTTAGACGAATCCTAGTTGTCCGAGCAGATACTCCCCAAAGTTTCATCGCCAATTTAGCGCTAATAGCATTCTCTTTTTTCAAATATTCGAGGAGGACTTCCCCCCATGAATTGACGACTATTTCTTTAATTTGTTCCGAGTAGAGCGTCAGTCTAAATTGGTTATTTAATTCCTCGATAAGGGGAGGTTTGAGTCCCTGGGTTTTGCAAGCCTCTACAATACGGCGCAGTCCAGATCCCCACTGTTCTGTGAGGTGTAATTCGCGAAAAACACGGGCAATGACACGATTCCTGATTCTTGAGGAACCAGCAAGAGCTTTTTCAATCGTTTGCCCAAACGGAAGCCCTCCAGGATTTGTAAACTCTATGCGATCGTTAAAAATAGCGACTTGAATATGACATCCGGTCATTGCGTAGTCTGTATGTAGCAGGGCATTAATCACAGCTTCTCGAATAGCTACTGGAGGGTATTGCAAAACGTCTATACGTTGCATACGACCAATTTGACCTTCTTTTGAGACGTTTCGTTCAATGAAAGCGATAATAAGATCTGCCGTCAGAGGAAGCGGAGAATTTATATCAATTTGATCTAGAATTTTCTCCCTAGTTGATCCAGCAAAACGTGCGCATCGGACCTGTGAATCGGGAAAAAGCTGCAAACGGTTTATTCCGAATAGAAGAATACCCCCATTGCTCGGATATTTCTTGCCACTCCGAGAGGTTTCGACACCCAGATTTTCAAGAGCCTGTACCGTCGGCCTTTTTCCTACCCAGTCAAAAACATTTTTCATAACTTCTGAATCTAAATGTCCTTCCGGATGAGGAAGTTCATCATAGGTAATCTTCTTAGCTAAAAGACGTAATGAGTCGAGCATCTCAGCATCAACTGAGCGATTTGTAGATCCAAAGCGCACATAAACACCCCGTTCTGGTCCCTCTGATTTCAAATAATAAGGACCTATACTGTGAGGCACGTGAATAATTAACAACTCTTTGCCGCGAATCGATTGAACTTCTATATCAGGGGTCAGAAGAGGAAAGATGCTATCTGTAATCGCATTAGCCAGCCGCTCTTCCTCCGATAGGATTTCAGGGAGGCCCACGAGAACTTTTGTCTTATCTTTTACCCCAATAATAATCGTACCGCCTGCGCTATTTGCGAAGGCGACTACGGTCTTCATTATACCGCCCAAAGAACGAGCTGTTTCTTTGAACTCAATTGTTTTGCCTTCATTCTCGGCGAGTAGTTGTTCAATCATAATGGCGTAATAATAGCATAGCTATGCATTTTACTGTGCAGTACTATGCATAAAAAAACTGCATAGCTGTCATAAGCTATTGATTTTAGATAAAATAAGACAAATATTTTTTTTCTGCTGCCAACGAAAATAAATCTACTAAGATATATTGTGGAGATGATTTTTTGCGAGGCAGAATAAGGCTAAATGAGACTGGATAAAACAGGAAAAAACTTGCATGGGGTGCAAGGGGTAGGAGGTTCGAATCCTCCCACTCAGATTCTTTTTTCCTTCGGACATTTGACTAAGTGTTTAAAATAAGCAGAGCAGTTGGTTGAGGATATTTTTCTTTACACCATAAATATTTGTTTAAAAGTTCTTTAGGAACAGGATCAAGGTCCATGCAAAGCTTAAAACCAAATCTCTTATAAAAAGGAACAAGATGCTCAAACGGAATACAATAAATCGTTTTATTTAAAGATGCGCTTTTTAGAAGAAATTCGACTATTGCACTGGCAACTCCATGTTTACGAAAAGACTCGAACACGTACATCCCACCTAATTCAAAATGATCTGAATCTATTCTTACCAATCTTCCAATACCTGCTTTTGACCCCTCTATTTCGCCTATAGCAATAATTTCTTTATCGAAGTTAGAGTGGACAAAATCTACTTCATCATAGCACCTATTAATCCATTGAATTTCTGTATCTTTTGCAGCTCTTACTGTTAGCATTTTTTCCTACTTATATTTCTCTTGGGATATATCCATACCTTAACAGACTATCCTCGATATCTTTTTTGATTTTTTCTGGCAATGTCCGCTGAATCTCCTTTGGCATTGCAAAACAATGATTAGTCAAAGGAGGAACCTCCTCCTCCTTACCGTAATGAAAAGGAAAATTCGTAAAAACAATTAATGCTAACTGCTCATTAGCCAACAGTAATCGTTGTCTCTTATATACAGCTTCTTCAATTTACTGAAACATTGCATTTTGTTCATCTTTAGCGGTTGCTTCCTCATCTCATTTGCAACAGCCCCCAGCCTTCTTTTATTGGACAACAGGCTTGGTATAAAATTGATATGAGATTCCATGAAAGGATGCCTATTGATGGATTTTATCTCCAGGATGGCGCAAGAGGTCATCGACGGCGGATAAATAAAAATTCATCTGTCCGGTATCCCTAGAATCAAAAGCAGTGACTTTTAGCTCGATCACAAAATAACAACGCAATTTCAAATGATAAAATAGCAAATCAATCAGATGATCTTCACCTTCTACCTCGATCTTATATTGCCTACCGACAAAAGCAAAACCATCACCTAATTCCAGTAAAAATTTTTGGATATGGTCTATAAGACCTTGTTCTAGCTCACTTTCTCGATGTTTTTTATCCAATGCGAGAAACGAAAAATTGTAAGGATCTTTAAGAATTTACTCAGCCAAGTCCGATTGAGGAATTGGCAGTGTTTGCTTAAAATTGGTAATGGCCTTTCCTTGGCGTTTATAGAGATCTGATTCAATCCACATTTCAAGAATGCTACAACTCCAGCCATTTTCAATTGTTTGCTGGATGTACCATTTTCGTTGATCATCTTCTTCTAATTTATCCAAAATAATCATATTATGACCCCACGGAATTTGCGCAGCTGCTGCTGCGTAATTCTCTTCAGCGTAAGAAACGGCAAATTTTCTCATGTATTGAAGATTGCGGACTGAAAAACCTGAAATGTGAGGAAACTCTTCTTTTAAATCCCTAGCAAGACGTTCGAGTGTCTTTGCTCCCCATCCTTCATCATTAACTTTTTCCAAAAACATTTTACATGTACGCCAATAGAGTTTGGGTTTAGTTGGTAATCAAAAATCTCTAAAAACCTGAATTAACAAGCATAAATTATGACAGAGAAATGATAAGTGACTAGGTGAATAAAGAAATTGGGTACCCTTAATTTTTGATCTCATTTTTGAGAAGACAGGGTTTTAATGTTTTTTCTTTTTTTCACAGCCTCTGCCTGTGCCCGATTAAGTTATTTTGGTAAGAATCGGTGTCTAATCGGGAAGGGGCGGGACAGGCACAGGATTTTAGTTTCGAAAAAGGTCTATTGTAATAATAACTTTCTTTGAAGTTGTTTGGAAGTGGATTGATCATATCCTGCTTCACCTTTGAAGATAAACCCCTCTTCTTCGGCCTTCTCTTTTAATTGGTGAAACTCCCGGTATAAATTCCACGAGCGGGAAAGCTTAACAAATTCGGCCTCAGATCCTTTTTTATCGGGATGAACTTTCAATGCTTGTTTTTTATAAACTTTGTTAAGCTCTTCAAACTTGCTCGTTTCTATTTCTTCTTTGGATAGATTAAATTTCTCAGAAAGAAGTTCTATGCTCTTTTGATAGACCAAAAAGACAAATTTGGCTTTATTTTCTTTTACTTTTTTAATCACTTTGTCTGCCCAAGCAGAGGTATCCCCCGGGAAATAAAATTTTGAATCTAAAAAAACGAGACACGCCTTGATGTATAAATTGTTTAACGCTGAAAAAATGCGTTTGATTAATCCCTTGAGTCCGCAAAAATGCTTTTTCTTAACGTGGCCGCACATTTTTTCCAATCCAGTAATATCAATAGTTTCGATTTCTTCATGATAATATTCACTCATAGAACCCGTTTCTATGATCTCTTCCATCTTTTTTTTATCTATCAAAATACTTTTGGCAAGGAGGTCTGCGATCGTGATGAGTTGAGTAAAAGAAAGTTTTTCTATAACAGCAAACTTTTTAAAAAATTCGACTTGTTTTTTTGAATCTCTAAGATAATATGTCCCCGGTGAATAGTCATTTTGACCGTCATTTTCCTCTAAGGAATTCGTAGATCCGAGGCGAAAATCTTTCTCCGAAGTGATCAACCAAATGTAGCTTTTTGCTTTTTTTTCAGAAAAAAGAGAAAAATAATCTTTAACAGAGATTGTATCTATATTAAATAAATTTAAAGAAACCATATTATCTCCAATTATTAATAAGTGATTATACTTTTTTTTGTAAAAAAAGTCTATATTTATTTATTATTTTAAAAACAAAGCATGTTCGTTAATAAATTAATTTTAGTAGAAAAGCTGATTGGATATGAGAAAAATTAAAACATAGAAAAAGTGTTGGGGTCATTGCAAAAGACTCGTGAACTGAAAAAAGAATCTTAATGTCGTTATTGTCCTTTTTAGTCCATTCTATTGGGCTTGTAATTGATAAATTTCTTTATGGTTATTCCAATACTGGGATAATTTCATAAGCTCTTTTTCCTTTCCTAAAATCTTATCCGGATGCAATTTTAAAATTTTCTTCTTATAGATTTTATTCAAATCGCTAAATTTTTCTTTTCTTAGCTGCTCGAGGGGGATATCCATAGTTTCAGAAAGTAATTTTTCGTTTTCCTGAAGGGCGACAAGTAAAATTAAACCCTTATTCTCTTTTGCCCGCTCAATCACTTTATCCGCCCAAGAACAACTATTCCCCGGAATAAAAAATTTAACTCCCAAGAGCATTAGCAACCCTTTTGTAAAAAAATTAACAGTTGCCGAAAGCACCCGCTTGACCAACCCCTTTAATCCATACTTAAATTCATCTTCTAAGATTTGCTTATTTAGATCCCCCAAAAGATCAAGAACATGTTCGTTTAATTGATAATTAGTAAAAAAAGACCCATTGATTAAGCTTTTCCTAACTTCATGTTTGTCGAGCAACTTTTTTTCAACGACTTCTGCTCCGATAATGAGAATGGTAAAAAGCTTTAAACCGATGTTTTCAACTTTAGTTTTGGTTTCACCACACCCCTTCTCTTCAACAGAAGAGAAAGAAATTTCTTTAGGTTTTAAAAAGAATAGGGGGTCATTTGTAGATATTCTAGAAAAGTTGAGATTTGAATAAAACATTTGAATTTGCTGTTTATATATAAAAGTTTTTTGTTCAGTTTAACATAACTAAGGGATAATAAACAACTAACAAACGACATATTGACAGAGGGTTTTCTCTCGTAAAATTGAAGACTTATCTTCGTTTCCACAGCGCTAGAAGAAGAAGAGATATTAATTATATATTTATTCTTCTTGTTGAAAAGCTGTGGAAAGTTTACAGTTTGAATCATGTCTTTTTCGAGCACCTATTTTTTTGATACATCTAATTATCCACACGCATCTTTGTTCAAAGAGACCATTCTGCCTTGGGAAGTTTTGACGTTTTTATCAGAGTATTTAGGCAGTCTGCAATTAGGTAACATCCAAGGAAAAGTTTCACCTCAAGCCTATTTAATTAACCCCGAAACTATCTCAATTGGTCATGGAACGATCATCGAGCCCGGCGCTTACATCCACGGCCCTTGTTGGATTGGCAATCATTGTGTTGTGCGCCATGGTGCTTATATCAGAGGAAATCTACTGACGGGAGATGATTGTGTGATCGGCCATGGAACTGAAGTGAAGCATGCCATTTTCCTCAATCGGGTGCATGCTGCTCATTTTTCCTATATAGGGGATTCTATTCTCGGCAATGAGGTTAATCTGGGCGCAGGGACGAAATGCGCAAATTTTCGTCTTGATAAAGAGGCTGTTTTTGTTTCACTTCCTCAAGGACCTCACCCAACGCAAATGAGAAAGTTGGGGGCCTTAATAGGTGATAAAACACAAATTGGGTGTAATTGTGTCACGAATCCCGGGACGTTAATTGGGCGAGAAGTCTCTTCCTATCCTTGCTTAAATCTTCGAGGTTTTATCTCCAGCTATTCGATTGTTAAACCCTCTGTCTCACCAATCATTGTCGATAAATCCCATAAAGGGTAGACTGTTTTGGAGGTTTTGGCATGCAATCCACTTTTCAAAGCATATTAGATCCCTATAAAATTTGTGTTGAGCGAGCTTTAAAAGTTCACGTTGACCAACTCGGCCCAAAATCCCCTTTAAGAGACGCTTGCGAATATGCCCTCCTCAATGGCGGGAAAAGATTTCGCCCGGCGCTTGTCTTGATGATCGCAAAGGTTCTTGGGTTTGGGGTTGATGTGACGCAAGCTGCAATGGGGATTGAATTTTTTCATACGGCTTCATTAATCGCTGATGACCTTCCCTGTATGGATAATGACGAGATGCGCCGCAATCAGCCCACCACCCATCGCATCTTTGGCGAATCGACAGCCCTTTTAGCAACCTATGCCTTAATTTCTGCCGGGTACGCCTGTTTGGCGAAGAATAGCGTTGCCATTCGCAATAGTCGCCATCCATTTGCGCATCAAAGCGATCACATTTGCCTACTCGCTTTGGAAAATGCCTCTTATAATACCGGCTTATTTGGAGCCACAGGGGGACAATACCTCGATTTGTCGCCGCCCAGCTTGTCGCAAGATGTTGTTAGAGAGGTGCTTCAAAAGAAAACCGTGACGCTTTTTGAAATTTCATTTGTTTTTGGGTGGTTATTTGGAGGAGGAGATGTGGATCTTCTTCCTGTTGTTAAGCAGGGGGCCGCCCATTTTGGGATGGCTTTTCAAATTGCCGATGACTTGGACGACATGGACCAAGATCAAGCGAACAATCATCCTTTAAATTTTGCGAATGTCTTTGGAAAACAAGAAGCTATGGCGATGTTCCACGAGGAAATCACTTCTTTTAGAAGCATTCTAAAAGAATTACATTTAGAAGGAAATGAACTTGAGCTGTTAATCGATTGTTTATCAATTTGGAAACAGTGTCCCATTGGCGCAGAGGATGTCATAAAAATGTCGCAGAGGATGTCATAAAAATGTCGCATAAATCTTGAAATTATTTGTTTTTTATGACAAAACAAAAAGAAAAGTGTCGTATATACTGCTTCCAGCTGAATCTTGGACTTTTGGGCTGCTTCAAAGCCCCGGGGTTGAGAGATCGCAAGAGGCATTGTGTTGATTTAATACTATGCCTCTTGCGATCTCTCAACCGCGGGAGCTTTCAAGCTAGCCCAAAATTCCAATATTCAACTGGAAGCAGTATAGATGCCTTTTAACCCAAAATTTACTATTTCTCTTCCTATAGCATCCGCCATTACCTCTATTGAAAGAACCAGAGGTTTTTTGGAAGCAGCTAATCTATCCAAAGATTGGATTGCGAAAATGCAAGCTCGTGCATTGACTTTAGAGGCCCACCATACCACACATATTGAGGGAACGCATTTGAGTTTGGATCAATCAGAAAAATTGATCGCAGGTGAAACACTCTCTAATGTCGATGCGGAGGATGTTCAGGAATTACTTAATTATAAGAAAGCTTTTGATTTCGTGGCTAGTTATGTATTTTCTCAGGGTATAATTACTGAAGGATTGGTCCGAGAAATCCATCGCATTCTTATCAATAATGTGAGAGGAAACACTGCACAACCTGGACAATATAGAAAGATTCAAAACTATGTTGCCAATTCAAAAACAAAAGAGATAATTTATACGCCGCCTTCTGCTTTTGAAGTTCCCATTTTAATGGCAGAATTAGTTGATTGGATACAAAATGAAAGAACAATTCCTTCGGTCTTAGTATCCGGCATTGCACAATTTCAGCTTGTTCATATTCATCCTTTTTTAGATGGCAATGGCAGAACAGCGCGACTTCTATCGACTTTATGTTTATACAGATCCGGTTATGATTTTAAAAAACTATTCACCATAAGTGAATATTATGACAGAAACAGACAAGATTATTATAACGCCATTCAATCTGTCAGAAACGATAATATGGATATGACGTCTTGGTTAGAATATTTTTGCAAAGCTTTAGAAACCCAAATGCGTGAAATTCAATTGAAAGGGACGCAAGCAATTCAAATAGATATTTTGAAAATTCAACATAAACTATCTGACAGACAAAAGAAGCTGGTTGACAATTTTATAGAAAGAGGCGGTGAATTTTCAATTCATGATTGTGAATTGCTATTGCCTGGAGTCAATAGGCGTTCTTTGCAAAGAGATCTTGCAGATTTAATCACTAAAGATTTAATTGTGCCAAGCGGCATAAAAAAAACAACCCGTTATCGAATCAATCTATAACTGACGCCTGACGCAGGTGTAAAACCATTGGAGCAGATCTTGATCTTAATCACTCACCTTACGCACCAAGAGGAGCATTTCGGCTGAGCCAAAGCCCAAATGCTTCTCTTGGTGCGTAAGGTGAGTTAATCATGATTTATTATCGTTTGATTGCCTTGTGGATTTTCTGTGAAACGATGCTGGGAGGGATTATCCATGGGGCTAAAATCCCGGCGTCCGGTTTAATCCTGGGAAGCTGTGCGGTCATCTGTATTTCTCTGATTGCATACTATGTTCCTGCAAAAGGTTCTGTCCTGAAAGCGACATTGATCGTCGCCATATTTAAAATGATGTTAAGTCCGCAAGCTCCGCCGACTGCCTACATTGCTGTATTTTTCCAGGGGCTTATGGGGGAAGTTTTATTCTGGAATAGGAAGGTTTTTTCTGTGTCTTGTTTGTTATTTGGGATCGCGGTGTTGCTCGAATCGGGATTACAGCGAATTGTTATTTTAACAATTGTATATGGCGAGGATTTATGGCAGGCCATCAATACTTTCATCAATGGTGTGATAGGACAAACTGCACTTACAAATTATAGCTATTTTTTTGTTATAGGATACCTATTGATCCATGTAGTGGTAGGAATCATCGTGGGATTTTGGGCGGGGAGATTGCCGCAAGAAATACATACATGGACTATTCTCTACAAAGATTATCTTTTGGCAAATCATACATATCCAACGGAAATGCCATCTCCTCCAAAAAGAAAAAAGAAATTCAAAAAAAGCGCCATATTGATAGGGGTAACGCTTCTTCTATTATATATACAGTCATCTTTCAATATGGGCTTTGCGCTTTTATCGCCGAATATCTACATGAGAATTTTTATTCGCTCTATGTTTATTCTATTAACGTGCTATTTTGTGGTTGGACCTTTCCTTGCTTGGCTTTTGAATCTATGGCTGCAAAAAAAAAAGATTAGAGAAAACGATATGATTCAAAAAATTTTACAATTTTTGCCCGCTACAAAAGACCTGGTGATGAAATGTTGGCAACTTACAGCTAAAAAAAATGGAGGGAGACGCATGTTGCTTTGTTGTAAAGTCATTTTAATTAATATACTTTTTTCGCCCCAAGAATTTGAATCAGGCAAAGAAGGATGATTTGGTATGAAAGAAGCAAATGCAGCTGATTTGAACAATTCATATTCAAACGAGCTTGTTTTTTGGCTCAACGGAGAAAAAGTTATAATTTTGAATCCAGATCCGACTGTGATGCTTGTCGATTATCTCCACGAGGTGGGTTTAACAGGCACAAAAATCGGATGCGGGCAAGGAGGATGCGGTGCATGTACTGTCATGCTATCTCATAGAGACCCATCCACAGGCGATCCTGTTTATTGTTCGGTCAATGCCTGTCTTCGACCTCTCTGTGCTGTCGATGGATTAATGGTTACAACTACTGAAGGGATCGGCAATGTTCATCAAGGGTTAGATCCAGCGCAATATTGCATTGCAAAAAATAATGGCAGCCAATGTGGCTTTTGTACGCCTGGTTTTGTGATGAACACGCATGCCTACATGCAGCAGCATCCTGAGGCTACACGGGAGGAGTTGGAAAGCATTTATGGTGGTAATCTATGCCGCTGCACCGGATATCGCCCTATTTTAACAGGAGTGCGCACGCTGGCTTGCAATTACAGCGCAGAATGTGATCAATCGCAAAAGTGCCTCGTAGACCCAGCCTTTGATGTGAATGTCAAAAAAGAATTTAAGAAAATTGATTTAGATGAAATGCCTGCGTTTACTTTACCTTCCCGATTACTCCATTTTTCCGGTCGTGGTCGCGAATGGTTTAGGCCTAATACGCTAGAAGATGTGATGCACATTAAAAAAAAATTTACAAAAGCGCATGGACGAGGCAGTGTCAAATTGGTGTTTGGCAATACGGCGTCTGGCGTCTACCCTAATGAAAAACCCGTGTGTTTGATTGATATTTCTTGTATTCAAGCATTAAATATCCTCAAGAAAAAAGAGAATGGCATCACAGTGGGTGCTACAACTACCATTCAGAAACTTCTAGAATTTGCAGCAAGTGTAGTAAAGGAAGTGGGTTCAGAAAAAGGTCTTGGCCTTGCATCTCTTGTCTATCATGGTCAATTTATTGCAGGCTTACAAGTGCGCTCTGCCGGAAGTGTTGCCGGAAACATTTTCATGACAAGAGATCATGCTTTGCGCGGCGGGGCATTTCCTTCTGATTTATTTACTGTTTTTTCCGCAATGGGCGCTCAAATGACGATTGCTTCCGATCAATATGAGGGTGGACATCAACAATTTAATCTCATTGATATGCCGGCTACCGAGATGTTGCCCGAAGATGCCGTTATCGTTTGTTTTGATATTCCCTATATTCGAAAAGATGAGTATCTGCAAACGCATCGCATTGCTCGTCGTCCTCAAATGGCGCATCCGATCGTTAATGCAGGTTTTCGTGTTTGTCTTGATGAGGCGGATCGAGTAAAACCAGAGGAAATTACCCTCGTTTATGGGGGACTCGCCACCATGATCCATCGCTGCAGTAAAACAGAGCGGTTTTTACAGGGCAAGAAATGGAATTCAGAGACATTGCGAGCAGCCCTGGCGGTGTTAAAAAAAGAAGTACAGAGTTTTACTGTTCCGATGGAGGAAGAGGGGATAACGACTGAATACAGATTGCAGCTTGCCGAAACTTTTTTCTACAAATTTTTTCTGCACGTTGCGTTAAAGCGAAATCCGGAAGGAGTTAAACCGGAATACGTTTCGGCAGCAAATCACGATATACGCAACCTATCTACCGGTACTCAAGAGTATTTCGAGTATCCCGAAATGTTTCCATTGACAAAACCCATTATTAAACGCGCAGCATTTGCGCAAGCCTCCGGTGAAATAAAATATACGCAAGATATTGAACTGCCTGTGGGCGGTTATTATGGTGCCATGGTCATTAGCACACGTCCACATGCAACATTTAATTTCACTAAAAAAACATCCGGGTTAAATGAGCTGAAACATTTACTCAAGGAAAAATTTCCTGAGTTTAAAGATTTGGTGACTGCAGTAGATGTTCCGGAAGGCGGAACGAATTTGATCGGACTTGGCGATGATGATCCGATTTTTAGTGATGGATTGGTGACATCGGTCGGAGCATCCATTGGAATGGTGCTGGCGGAAACGATTTCTTCAGCAAAAGAAGTGGTCGAGTTTGTGAGTGAAGAATGTATTAGCTATGAAGATTTGCCAGCTATCATTACATTGGCAGATGCCATCAAAAACAATACTGTGATGCCAATGATTTTGAAATCAGCGGATCCCGATGAAGATATCAATCAACGTTTGCCAACAATAGAGCGCTCAGGCAGTAATCAAGAATGGCTTAAGAATCCATTAAAACCGCTGCTTGGCACTAGCGCCATTAGTGGTACAGTAAAAACTCCGCCTGTTGCTCATTTTTATTTAGAAACCAATTGCGCTCTTGCTATCCCCGGCCCCTATAACCAAATCACCGTTTACTCTTCCACTCAGAATCCAAATGGCACTCAAAATGCAGTGGCCAAAGCACTTGGCATAAGACTCAACCAGGTGTCCATTATTCTTGAACAAATTGGAGGCGGTTTTGGTGCAAAGCAGCATCGCTCTAATATTGTAGCTGCTCAAGCAGCAGTAGCTGCGCATACATGTAATCGCCCCGTGCGGCTGTTGTATGATAGAGCTACCGATATGCAAATGATAGGCAAGCATCATCCCTATGAAAGCGAGTATTATGCCGCATTCAGAGATGATGGAAAAATTGAAGCCATGCGATTGGATATCAAGTCTGATGCTGGCGATACATATGATTGTTCATTTGCAGTTTTGGACTTAAGCCTTCTTTCAGCAGATGGTTGTTATAGAGTTGATACACTTCAAGCAAACGGAAGCTGTTATCGCACTAACAAAACGAGCAACACTGCTTTTCGCACCTTTGGTGTCATGCAAATCTGGACGATTTTGGAAACAGTCATTGAACGAGTTGCATTTGAATTAACGAAGAAACTGGGGCGTAAAGTTCTTCCCGAAGAAATCCGTGAAAAGAACATGTATCGCAATGGCACACCAGAAGCCTATGATACAACACACTTTGACCAGGAACTCGATTTTTGCAACATTCGCGAAATATGGGATGATTTAAAACAATCATCCAATTTCGTAGAACGAGAACGCGAAGTTCAAACATTCAATCGCAAGAATCGGTGGAAAAAACGGGGTATTGTTATGATGCCGCAAAAACATGGAATAGCATTTACCGAGCCTAGGGGAACGCTGAATTCTTCAAGCGCTATTGTGACTGTGAATATGTCGGACGGCTCTGTGGTTATTCATCAAGGCGCAGTTGAAATGGGGCAGGGTGTTCATACCAAGCTTGCGCAGCTTGCCGCTAACACTTTGGGTATTCCGCTTGAATGGATTAGAATAGCCGGCAATAATACTGATTGCATTGCTAATACACCGCCTACTGCAGCATCAACAGGCTTTGATCTGAATGGGGGCGCCATTGAAAAAGCTTGTGTAGTGTTGCGCGAGCGGCTTAGGGAATTTTGTGTCACTTTGGAACAATACATGCCAGATCAAAGAATTGAAAACTGGCGCACTCATTGGTCTGAAAAATGGAAGGAAATCATTTTTAAAGCCTGGTTTAATCGGGTCAATCTCAGCGCAGCAGAACTCTATAAGAGCCCTCACTACAAAGGGCCCTCTTATCATAACCCGAAGGGTAAGCCTTTTCTCTATTTTTCATATGGGGTGGCTGTGACTGAAGTAGAGATCGACGTTCTTTCAGGAGAGTTTAAAATCAATCGTGCAGATGTCACTTTTGATGGTTGTAAATCACCTAATCCGGCCATTGATATCGGGCAGATAGAAGGGGGTTTTGTTCAGGGCATTGGAATGGCAACGACAGAAGAGCTTGTTTATAATTGCGATGGGAGACTAGTGACCGACAACATTTGGAGTTACAAACCACCTTGTACCAAGACGATTCCTATAGATTTTCGAGTAAAACTTCATCCGGTCAACCAAGAACGCAATGCCAGAGAATATTTAGCGGAAAAACAAGCTGTAAAATCGACAAAAGCATTCACTGAATCATGTATGACTCTGGGTGTATCTACTTATTTCGCACTGACACATGCCATCATCGACGCTCGAAAAGAATTAACCGGAAAAGACGATTGGATAGATGTTCAATTGCCATTAACCTGTCAGCGGATCCAGCAACTTTGTGGGATTACAACCGATTCACTGACTTTTTAAAAAGGCTAATACAGAATATTTTTTTCCCTGATAATTTCTGCAGCAATGCTGATAGCAATTTCTTCTGGCGTTTGACTTTTGATCGGGATACCCACGGGGCTATAAATACGTTGTAGAAATTCCTCATTAATATTTTCTTTTCTATAATCTGCAAACATTTTTTCAATTTTTGTTTTACTGCCAAGAAGTCCAATATAACGGAATTCTTTGTTTAGCAACACTCTCAAAGCTTCATCATCGGTGCGATAACCAAAAGTCATGATCACGACATAATGATTTTGCCCTGGAGAAATTAGGCTAGCCAATTCTTTGTAATCAGCGAGAACATGTTTTTCATGGGCAGTATGGTTTTCTAACATGGTTTTCAGATTTTTTCTTATATCATATACTTTGATATAAAAATCCATTTGTCTCATGAGATTAGAAAAAGCAAGAGAACAGTGGCCGCCGCCGATAATTGTCAGGATATTTTTATAACCTATTTTTTCTTGATAAATCCAATCATCCTCTGAACTTATTGTGAAATGAAAATCTTTTTGCGGGATACTACCATCAAACCGGATCGCGCCCGGGGATAGGGTTAATGTCCCATGACTGTTTTTTTCTAAAGTAGAAATAATAGGATGAATTGTAGTTAAATCTTCTGGTTTAAACAGATAGAGGAGAATTGTCTGTTCGCCAGAGCAGATCATACCGCTATTATTTCTCCCTGAATTTTTGTTATGGACTTGTTTTCGGATGGCGGAACATTGATTTTCAATCAACTTGGCTTTTGCCATTTCTACAAATTTATGTTCCATGATGCCTCCGCCAATGGAACCTTCCATGTCGCCATTTGCATTAACAGCCATAAAAAATCCTTGCCGTCCAGGACTGCTGCCTGAGCTTTCTAATACATAAAGGAGTGTCACCTGGACTTTATCTTGCAAACTTTGGGCAATCCATTTCCAAATGAGGAGTTTCTTGTTCATTCAGTTGTCCGTAAAATAATTTTTTGATTATAACCGAAGTTCCACTTTTTGATGGTCCGCTTTTTGTATCTTTTTGATTCTAAGCATCTTTGCTATTTGCTTTTAGTGTCTACACACACAACTGCGCAAATGCAAAATGCTTAGAATCAAAAATCTAACAAAAATCGTTGCATCAAAAAGTGGAA
>JANWJE010000052.1 GCA_025451995.1 Parachlamydiaceae bacterium
AAAATTTTGCCTTTGTCCAGAAATCGACCAAGGATAAACGATGGAAACGATATAACGATATAATGATTGATTAAAAGACAAAACGCCATCGATTGCGTGTGTTGGTGCCCTTTGAAAAAAGCATTATATATATTCAATGACTACATTTGCTGCTTTTTTCAAAGAGCACCAACACACGCAATCGAGAAATTTTCCAGCTTTGAGCTTTGCTCAAATCTGGAAGGTTTTTAAAATCCTATCGTTATATCTTTAAATCGTTACCATCGTTGATTTTTCTGCGCTGCAAACCATTGCTTTTATCATGGTTTTTATCAAACTTTTGAATTTTTTTGTGTAAAAAGAATGCCTAATGGACTTAATTGCAAAAGTCAATAGGACGACAAAGAAAATAAAGACATTAAGATTCTGTTAGATGATAGGTATTCGTCTTTAATGTCATTATTGTCTTTTTATTCCTTCGACTTTTGCAATTTTCTACCCCTTTAAAATTTGACATCGACTTCAGCGCCGACGTAGGCCGCTGAATTTAAAAAATAATGCTTGGCATGATCGTTATCACTATCTGCAACCCGGATGCGCCCCCACATTGTTGATCCTGCATGAAGATTCGCTGACATTAAATCATTATCATATTTGATGATGAACTCTAACCCCATGTTTGTGTAACGCACTAAAGGCTTATAGGAGTATTCTTTGTGTCTAACTCGGAAACGGGTATCAAAAAATCGACCGGCCACACCAAGGGACCATTTGGGTGTGAGGATGTAAAGACATTCTAGATTGGTTGGGAAAACTAAATTTAATTTCCAATTTTTTGTAATTTGCCAATCAAAACCAAAAATAGGATAGATGCGATCCAATTTTAATCCGGTTTCTGCCCAAAAGCCAATGTGGATTCCTATATTTTCGCATAGATCATAGCGGCCCCAGAGAAGAAGGTCATAACTGGTGTATTTCGATGTAAATGAATCTGTATCAAAATTTGCAGTTAATTGAGTGCGCCAAAACCAATGATCGATTCGTTTGCTGAATCCGGTCACAGAGAGGGGAACAAAGTTAAAATGACTTTGGTTAAACCATGGATTACCATGCCAATTGAGGTAAGTGGGTGAATACCCGACAGAGACTCTT
This sequence comes from Parachlamydiaceae bacterium, assembly GCA_025451995.1. Classification (GTDB taxonomy): domain Bacteria; phylum Chlamydiota; class Chlamydiia; order Chlamydiales; family Parachlamydiaceae; genus JANWJE01. The sequence continues at coordinate 1,132 of JANWJE010000052.1, forward strand.
GCCCCCTCGATATAGGTTGGATTATAGTAAACCACCATGGCAACTTCTGCTAAAGCTTCAGCATAATCAACTTTGTCTTTTTTATAAAAACTATTATTGATTTCAGAAGAGCCTAAACCATCTGCATGAACATTTAAACTAAAAGGGCCTCTATTAGCAGGCTGATTGATTTTTTCATCACCAATATTTTGAGGGTCAATTTCAACATCGGCAAATAAAGAAAAACAATTCGCAGAGAGCAGGGCGATAAAAAAAAGGGTTTTTTTCATGATCACTCCATTGAAAGTAAAAAAAAATTTTAACTTTGACTTTTTATCTAAAAAACCATTTTTAGTCAATTTTTTTTAGAGTAAATAAAGATAGCAGAAAAAAATAATCTTGAAATTTTAATTTTTTCATGATAATTTAGAACAAATTTTAAAATAGATAATTAGAGTTTAATTATGTTTCCTCTTAATGCATTGAATTTCGTTTCACTCTTGTCACATATTGACACTTCGAAAGGTTATTCTCATTTAATAAATAAATATGTTCTAGATCCTACAAAATGGTTGATGTCTACTTCTCTTCATTTAGCCGCAAACATCACTTTATCAGCTGTGGAAATCACAACCAATAGTTTTGACGCATCATTCAAGGCCATAAGTAATATTCAATTAATTTTTAATCGGATCATTTATACTCCACTTATCGATCCTCAATCTTCCAAATTTGGAAAAAAATTAGATCAATTTTTTGCTGAATCTATTGATGATAGAAAAAAAGTTGAGATAATTGATTCTTACTTTAAACAAAAATTTTTATTGTCGAAAGACGTTGTAAAATTAAAAAATACAATCCAATTAATTAATCAAAAATTATTAATTTTACAATTCTATTCATCGTTAGTAGATTGTTCAAAAACAGATGTTGAAAACATTAAAAAGTTAATCGAAATCAAGAATGAATATGATTTGCTTGATAAAAAAATAAAGATTTTTTATTCCAATAAAATAGATGACATCTTATCAAGCTTTGATTCAATTATTAACTATTTTAAAAGAGGAAGATTAGTCGTTCCCAATGAAGTTAAACAGCAATTATTAACAACATGGAATGAGATAAAAATTATAAAAGAAGCCCTATCCCCTTCTCTATCCCCTCCTTCGGCCTGGGAAAGGTATTATTCCTCTGGAAAATCTTCATTTAGCAAGCATTATGATAGCAAGCATTATGCCTTTCAAGACATAGAGAAAAAACTCTATCTTTTGGATGATTCTGTTCCTTTAGAAATTGAAGAAATACCCTCTCATTTAAAACCCTTAAAACTCTCTTGGGACTCCAATAGCTGCTATTTGGATAGCGCCCTTCAAGCAACACTTTGTATTAAACAAAACCGCGAAAAGCTAAAAGAACCGGTATTGAAAGGAGAGAAAACTAGTAAAGAATTTGAAGGTGCACTAAAAATAAAAAAAGAATTGCTTCAATTTTTTGAAGAAAAAAAATTGTCTTTGAATAGAGAGTTAACACTCATGGAATTTATTCTTTGCTTACAAGAGCAAGAAGAAGGGGCGAGCAACACCCGCCTTAGAAAAGCCATTTTTGAGTCTGAATTACATAGTGAGTTTCGAGATTCGTCCGAAATTGAGTGCATGCATGATGCTGCACCCGTTGTAGAGCTGTTAATCGATACATTTCTACCCAATTTAAAATTTAAATGGACTAATTATACATCTACAAAAGCTTTCCCAGGTCTAGAATTTGCTTCACTTAGCAAAAATGAATCTGTTTCAATGCTGTCTCTCCCTCTTCGCCATCGTTCAGACCTTCAGACCTTAAATAAACTCGTGGCTACATTTTTGGGTAAACGAATAGAAAGAGACTCATCCATTGAAGATCAAAGAAAATTTGATCCAAAAGATGGAACGATCATTGAAGGCGAAGAAGATCTTGCTAAAACATCTATGGAGCTTCCGGCAACAAAAGTACCTGAATATCATGAATGGTATAGAATTAATGAATTACCGGAGGTTTTAACAATTCATTTTAAGCGCTTTCTTGTCGAGAAGGCATGGGATGATAAATTAAATTGTTCATTCCCAAAAATGAAAAAAGACCAGCGTCCCGTATTTTTACCAAAAGATGGCATTCTAAATTTAACCCCGTATTATGATGCGCCGGAAGGGGAGTCGCCAAAGGCTCTCTACCGAATTAAAAGCATGGTAAGGCATATAGGTAGAAGTTTACATGGGGGGCATTTTGTTTCTGAAGTCGAGGTAGGCGGGAGATATTATCATTGTGATGATATGGATCCAAAATGTTATGCTGAAAGAAGCAGAGAACAATTTTATCATTTGGATGATCCTTATATCCTATTCTTAGAACGCATACATGAAGAATAGGATTAAGATTTGGTCATTTTTTTGAAGGAATAGTCAATCCCGACATGCGAGAAAGTTCTGTTTGGCGTGTAAATTGTGTCAGTTCGCAAATAGAGGTATAGGTTCTTCCTTCCCTCTCTTCTTTTGCAATGCAAAAATGATGATCTGCTTGACTGGCTACTTGTGGGAAATGGGTAATGCAAATGACCTGATGGGATTTGCTGATTTCTCTTAGTTTTTGTCCAATGATTTTGGCTGTTTCTCCTCCAATATTTGCATCTATTTCATCAAATACTAAAGTTTCTCTTTTTTCTTTTCCTGCTAATAATGTGTGAATTGCCAACAGTACCCTTGAAATTTCTCCCCCGCTCGCTCCATCATTGAGGGGAATGGCATGCTCTCCAATATTTGGATACAAAAAGAATTCGATATGATCATCGCCCTCGCGATCTCTTTTTTGCGGGGAAATTTTTATGGCAATACGGGCTTGTGCCATATTGAGTGAATGCAATTGGTTAGTTAATTCAACTTCAAAGAAAGAAGATGTTTTTTCTCTTTCTAACGACAGATTTTTGGCAATTCTGTTTGTATCTTCTTTAAATTCATTGAGTTTTGTTTCTAATTGCGTCATCTCATTTTCTCTATTTTCTAATTCTTTGAGTTTGTCTTTGGTTTTAAGTTGGTAGTTTAATATTTCTTCAATTGTCGACCCATACTTCTTTTTTAATCTGCTGATCAGGGACATTCTCTCACTGACTTTGTCTAAACGTTCTTGATCGCATTGTTGTCTGCTGCGATAGAGTTCAAGTGAATGAGAGGCTTCTTGCAGTTCAATGAAAGCATTTGTTATCATTTCGACGACCTCATTTAATCGGTGGTCAAAACGAACGATGGATTCCAATTGGTTTTTTTGGCGGTTTAAAGTTGTTAATAGCGATTGCTTTTCTCCAGAAAAAAAACGTAGCGCTTCATCTATTTTGTTTATGATTTCTTCTGAATTGCTAAGTGTCGTGTATTCATGAAAGAGTTCTTCATCTTCGCCCTCTTTTAACTGATTGGAGTCTAATTCCTCCAATTCTCTGATGCAGCGATCGATTTCTCTTAAGCGTTCTGATTCTTGCTGAATTAATCCTTCAAGCTGTTCCCGCAATTTTTTCTCTTTATCAAATGAGTGTTGATATTCAGATAGAAGAGAGTGCAAATTTCCAAAAAGATCGACTGTGGACCGATGGAAATGAGTCGAAAGTAATGAAGAATTTGCATGTTGGCTCACTTTTTGAACAAGAAAAAACCCTATTTTTTTTAAGAAATTTAATTGCGCAGGTTGATTATTTATAAAAATTCTCCCTTTGCCGGAAAGGGAAATTTCCCTTCGAATGATCATTTCTTTTCCAGAGTCTGATTCAATTCCACCTTCATTCAATAAATCAAAGAGGAAGGGATTGTTTGTTTCAAAAACCGCCTCAACACTTCCTTTTTCACATCCGCGACGGATGAATTGACTGTCCGCGCGATCGCCTAGGCTCAAGCTAAGACCGCTTAAAATTGCAGACTTGCCGGAACCTGTTTCGCCTGTCAATATGTTTAACCCTGAATTAAAATAAATTTCAGCATCTTCAACTAGAATAAGATTTTTAATATGTAAATATTTAAGCATGCTAATCGTAACTTTCCATAAGAAGAGTTTTTAATTTTCCACCGCTTTTTTCCATGAGATAGCGATAGGGTATCCAACCATTAGTTTCAAAAACGAATTGATTTTCAATGAAATTAAGGGGAGTTAAAACGATGGGTTTACTGTTAAAAAGATAAATGGTGATAGCATCAAAATTTATAGCGCTATGATCTGTAGAGGGAATTTCTTCAATGGGGTTTGCCCCGCCTTGAACTGCCGTTTCTAGGTTTAAAATATCGATAAATTGCTTTTGTTGTTTAAAATTTAAAGAATACATCAATTGATTGCGGCTTATGGCTATACCCTCAACAGTATTATAATTTAAAAAAACGCGAATTTTGGATAATGAATGGTCTCCTTCGAGGATCTTTTCTTCCAGCTTTGAAAATTTTTTCTCGCCTGTAGGGCATTTGGCTATAGGCTTCGAAAAAATTTTCAAATCTGAAAGAAAATCTCTCTCGAATGAGCTGCATTCCTTATCCAAAACTCGCGTTAAAAACGGATATTTAATGGGTATTTTGAAAAAGATGTTGCCAAAATTGATTGTAATTAAAAATATAATGGCAGCGATAATGACGAGGGTAAGTCGTGCGAGTGTGCGGTTATTCATGAATTTGGCTAAGAATTGCTTCAAATGTTTTAAAATGGGTTTTGCACACTTCCTTCAGCTTTTCCTCTCCCCATCTTTTGATGATCGCCTTGCCTGTGATTTTAACCGCTGTGGAGGCGCCTTTAGGGAGCGGGATGCCAATTGCTTCGCCCAGTCGCTCGAGCCCATCAAGGAAGGCGTCCCTTGCCAATATCGAGGCTGCTGCAACCGCGAGATTTTCTTCTGCCCGATGCTGCTGAGTTAAGTTAACGTCAATATTCTTTCTTTTTAGAGCGAGTTCAACGACGGATTCATCTGCGAACTGGTCGACAATGACATTTTTACAACCCGATTGCTCGACCAGCTGCTCAATTGTGGTCGCATGACCCCACGCTAATAATCGATTTAAATTTTTAAATTGCACATAAATTTGATTGTATTTTAAAGGATTTATTTTTACGACATGAAATAGACATGTTTTTTTTATTTCTTTTGCAATTTTTTTGATTGTTGCATCGGTAAGTGTTTTCGAATCTTTTACACCCAATTGAATGAGTTTCTCAAATTCAGTTTCCTTGACAAATACCCCGGCAATACATAGTGGGCCAAAAAAATCTCCTTTTCCCGATTCATCAATGCCAATTCGCGCGGTTAAATCTTGGTGTGCGAGTGGATGACTATAAGTAAAAGCCTTCAATATTTCAGGCTCTAAATAAAATTCAATGAATTCGGCGCTCTCTTTTCCCTGAACGACCAATTTTCCTGATGAGTATAAAGTGCAGGTCAAGCCCTTTTTTTTGCCGGAAAAAAGAGTATAGGGCGGGGTTGAAATTTCAAATCCTCTTTCTTTTAATTCTGAGAGGAGCTTATTTGCAAGAGTAAGATCGATTTTAGCTACAAAAGAATTGGATGTCATATGCGAGTATAATAAGTGTTGCGATTGTTTTTTTCAAGGAACATGCAGCTATCCTTTAATTACCATTTGAGATATAAATGAAAGGGAGTCAATAGGGTCAAGCTAGGAGAAGACATTGTGAAGGGAGAATTCGAAATAGATACTGCTCATAGTCAGCATTTAAAAGGCGTAGGAGATCTACTGCGCAATCGCCGTAAAGAAATGAATCTGACATTGAAAGAAGCTGAAAATGCCACATCGATTAGGACTGCTTTTCTTCAAGCATTAGAAGATGGAGAGATGCATAAATTAATTTCTCCGGTTTATGCTCAAGGTTTTTTTAAACAATATGCAGCCTTTTTGGGAATGGACGGAGAACAGATCGTTAGAGAACATCCAAATATCTTCAGTCGCCCTGAAATCCAAGAATTTGATTATGGCATTGGCACATTAGAGGGAAGAGGAAACCCTGGAGCCGGTGTAAAATGGTTTCCTAATGCTTTATGGATTCTCGCTTTTGTTTTAATCCTTGTTTTGGCTTGGTATTTTGCTAGGTTCGTCGGGGTTATTGGGTGAATCGGAGTTATATACTCCGTCCAGTTGAAAGCTGGAAAATTTAACAAGGAGGCGGCCTGATTTTGCCTCAGGCGTAGCCGGTGCCGAAGCAGCACAACTTGAAAAAGTTGTGCGATGCAGGCAGAGGCAAAAGCAGTGCCAAGCCGACGTAGTAAAATTTCCAGGTTTCAACTGGACGGAGTATATACTGGTGAATAAAGATTCTTCCTATTCAATGTGGATGCTCTTTTTTTTTGGATTTTGTATGGGAACAGCAGACTTAATCCCCGGAATTTCCGGAGGGACGGTCGCTTTTATTTTGGGTTTTTATCCCGCATTACTATCAAATCTAAAGGCATTCAATTTAACAACAATTCAATTATTCTTTAAAGGCAACTGGGAAGTTTTTTTTAAAAAAATTTCTTGGCGGTTTTTTATCCCACTTTTTCTTGGGATAGGCACTGCATTTATCACCTTAGCTAATTTTTTTTATTACCTTCTTTCTCATGAAATGTACAAGATGTTTGTCTATTCAACTTTCTTTGGGTTAATCTTAGCTTCCTTTTATTTTTGTATTCGTCAAATTAAGCAATGGAAAGGGAGTCTTCTTATTTTCCTTTTTCTTGGTTGCTTCATTGGATTTTTTCTTTCAGGATCCCCAATGGCTAAATCTTCTTTCATCCACTTTTCATCCCCCATCTACTTCCATGGCTGGCTGATGTTTAGCGGCTTATTAGCAGTTTGCGCTCTCCTATTGCCGGGTCTTTCCGGAAGTTATGTATTAACCTTATTGGACGTCTATCCAAAAGTCATCGAAGCTTTAGTCGTTTTTGTCAATGGGCTCGCTCTCGGCACATTTGATGTTGGATCTTTTACTATTCTTGGCAGCTTAGCTCTTGGTATAGTGATAGGTGGAATTGCATGTGCTAGGATGATTTCTTGGCTTCTTAGCAAATTTCCTAATGAAGCATTGGCAGTTCTATCGGGATTTATGATTGGAGCGATTCGTTCTGTTTGGCCTTTTTGGACGTACGAACCATTTTTGGTCCAACCTTATATCCCCTCTTTAACAAGTCCGCTTCTTTGGCAAGCAGCCTTTTTTTCTGTGATTGGAATTGCAGTTCTATTTGGAATGGAGATCCTCGTAAAGAAAAGCAGCGTAAAAAAACATTTCAATTGAGCAGCAGCTCAATTGAAAGATTTCTTAAATAAATATAAACGTGACAGATTTGTCGACTGGGTTTTGATCTTTGGTAAAGGCAAAAAGAAAAATTAAACTAAAAAACGAAATTCTATTTATTTTAGTAATGTTTAAAAAATTTGCTGTAAGCAATGCCCCAAAAATAGCTGTGAGTTTTCTTGCAATCTCTTCTCCGTATGATAGGTTCTCTTTTTCTAGGATTTTTTTAAAGAGGGGAGTTGCAATTCCATAGATGAGGGAGGCAATCCCCGCAAGAGCACCGTTAGTCATTGCACGTTGCGTATTCCCAAAAACCATCCCAATGAGAAAACAGGTTCCAAAAGAATAAATAGAAGCTCTCACTGTTTTTTGAGGGATTTGCTGATAGTAATCAAATGCTACATTTTGTAAATAATGTAAAGAATCCATTGTTGTTCCTTTTTTGAATAATAAAGATAGCACCATAAAATAATAATATAAATATATTATTAAAATATAGGTAATATTTTGTTAATAAAACACTTGCTTTAAAAATAAGCCATGAGCTGGCGCCGTCATACCGGCTTGAGTCCTTAATTTTGATTGTAAAATTTGAGGGATCGTTTCCCCACCTATTTTTCCTCGACCCACGCTAATTAAGGTACCAACAATATTGCGAACCATTTTATAGAGAAAATGATTACCTTCAATTTTAAAAAGGATCCGATGATCTTCAAATTCTTCAACATTTAAGTTGTCAATTCTTCTTATCGTGTCAGCGTAGTGAGCATTGTTTTTAAAGTTACAAAAAGCTGCAAAATCATGAGTCCCAATTAATGTGGGGATGGCTTCTTGAATTAAAGATAGATTGAGGGCGTAGGGAACATGCCAAGCATAGAAACGGTGTTGGGGGCGTTGAGTCGGCCCGTGTGAAATATAATAATGGTATTCCTTTCCTTTACAATCTAATGTCGGGTGGAATGAAGGAGGCATCTCTTCAACATTGAGAACTACAATATCTTTTGGCAATAAGCTATTCAGGCTGATTTGAAATTGAAAAAGATCAGGTGTTTTTGTTGTAAGAAAATTGACAACTTGTCCGTCGGCATGCACTCCTGCGTCCGTTCGGCTGGCAGCTTGTAAATGGATGGGATGCTGAAGAATTTGTTCTAATGTCTTTTGTAATGCCGCTTCAATGCTTTGACCCATTCTGGTTTTTTGCCAGCCCAAATAGTGGGTTCCATCATAGGCTATAATCAGTTTTAAATTATGCATTCTCTATCGTATAATTAGACCAAAAAACGATAATCCCCTCAAGAAAACGTTGAACAGCAATCAGCACAAGCACCATCCCAATGAGCCTTTCACATGCCATCAATCCATTGTTGCCGAGAATGCGAGTGATGGGAGCATGTAAAAAAAAGAGTGTTATCGATAATAACCAAGCGATAAGAATGGCAATTAACATGACAGATTGTAATGGTTCTAGATGCGCGTAAAGCATAATTGTAGCAAGCAAGGCGGGCCCGGCGATTAAAGGAATTGCGAATGGAAAAATAAAAGGCTCTCCCGTTGGGAGATTGGCTCGTGGGCTGTCGGGAGCAGTAAAGAGGATCTTGATAGCAATTAAGAATAAAATCAGGCCGGAAGATAATCTAACGGTCGTTTCCGATAAATCGAGAAAATTAAAAATAACTTCGCCGAGATAGTTGAAAATCAGCATGATAGCTAAAGCAATCAACATTTCGCGGCAAATAATCCAATAGTGCCGTTTGGGATTTAACTCTTTAATCATTGTTTGAAAAGAAGATAAATTTCCTATTGGGTCCATGATTAAAAAAAGGGTTAAAATGACATTTAAAAGTGACATAAGTTTAATACATATTTAATGCAGAAAGAAAAAGAGAAGATCCTTGAACAATCATTTCCATCGCTATCATGGCAAGAAGCATGCCCATGAGCTGTTCTAATGCCGCCATGCCCCTTTTACCTAAAAATAATTGCAGATAGGGTGCTGAAACTAAAACGGAGGTTACTCCTACCCAAGCGAGCAAGATAGCAAGAAAAATTTTAAAATCATTCTCTTCCTGTTTAGAGTAAAGCATAATCATCGTCAAAAGTCCAGCTCCGGATAAAAGAGGGGTTGCGATGGGGACAATAAAAGGGGGACCTTTTTTTCCCAAATCCCGTTCTTCTTTTTTTTTAAAAATCATCTTTAAAGCGACTAAAAATAAGAGGATCCCACCGCTTGTGGTTAGCGCAAAATGTTGGATGCTTAAACTTTTAAGAAAAATTTCGCCTAAAAATAGAAAAAAAAGAGCGAGAAGCATTGAAAAAATTGCTTCTCTGAACAAAATTTTTTGTTGTTCCGGAATTGAATAATCTTTAATTAAAGCAATGATGGTTGGGCTGTTGCCGATAGGATTGGTGACTATAAAGAAAATGGTGGCAAGTTGAATAAGCGACACAAGATTATCCTGGAGTGATATCGCCTTATTTTAACTTAAAACTGAGTTTTATTTCACTCTAAAACTGGATAAAAAGACTTCTTTCGAAACCTCGCTTTGCTTAATATCGAAAGAAGTCTAACTATTAGCGGCCCACTAAGATAAAAATTCCTGCAATTAAAGCGATAACGCTTAATATGGGTCCAGGGAGAGCCAAACCTGCAAGCCCCGCAATTCCGACTAAAATTAAATAAATCCCTAGTAATAAAAATCCAATATTCCACGCACGTCCTGCCCACATAAAGTTCTCCTTGGTTAAAACTTTCAATTTCTTAATAATCTTTTTCAATAATTTTGTATAGCATTTTAACTATAAATAAACTTTGCTACAGGGATGACTCCCTCTTTGATGAAAATTCCGGCAGCTAACAGGGAAACTGTAGTTATTATAGGATAGTTTTTCCAAGAAATCGCAAGGATTGCAGTTGAAAATATCCCTATCATCCATAATGTGATGGGATCGATTTTTTCTAGGATCTTCCACATCTTATGGCAAAGTGCTTTTGCCGTATTTTTAACAAGTTGCAGGGCCTGAGAAATAAACACATCCAAAGCGATCGATGTCATTTTGGACGTTTTTTCATGGATCGTTTTAAAAGCCCAAGTCCCGAATTCTAAAGCGCTCTTTGAGTACTTTTCATATTTTTCTTTAAATGACTCCATTTTCTTATTTTGAGCAATTTGTTTGATCTCATTTAGAGACTTTTTTTGAGAACAAGTAATCAATTCGGTTTTTTTTGCTAATTGATTGAATTGCTGTGTGATTTCTTTTTGAATATCTTTAATTTGGTTCTGTAATTGAATGACTTTTTCTATTTGCCCTGTTGAAGCAATTACCGATAGATCCATGATTTTAAAAGTCTTTTGCCTTGCGTCTGTTTTTTTTGATAATTCGATTTGACTATCCTTTAAGAGGGTGGATCTTTTGATGAGTTGATCGTCTTGATTTTTTAACAATAAAAGATTGTCTTTTAGGTGGTGCTGTTCCTTTTTTATTTTGACTAGATGATAGAGCTCATTTTCTACTTGAAGAAGGGCTTGATCAGCAATTTTAATAGCCTTGTCAATGGATGGGCTCTTGTTTTCAGCTCTCTTTTCTTGGATTAACCTAATTTTTTCTTTTAAACTGGTTGAATCATTTTTTGTTTTTAGATCTGAAACACTCTTGATGGGATTTATTTTCTCATTTGAATTTCGCTCTTTTCTCGATTTTTCGATTTTTTGACGTAAGATAACAAGATAATTTTGATCGAATGGATACGGCTGATTTTTTATTTGAAAAGACATTCTCTTTACCTCTTAAATTAAAATTGAAAATATTCTTTAGCTTGGATTTGAGCAATGGCTTCTTCATACGAAAGATCGGGTTTTTCTTTAATTGCTGCTAAAACTTTTTTTTCTAATTCTTCTTTTTCATAGGATTTAAGAAGGGATTGAATGTGATAAGCACCATAAGCCAACAGGGCTAAAGGAAAAACGGGAGGGGAAATATAAGCTTCTCTTGCCATTAAAAGATACGTTCTTTTTTGGCTTTCCTTTTCGATTAGATCTTTTAAATGGTACTCTTTTAACTTCTTTTCCAAATTCTGTGAAGTGATTTCCATTTCTAAAAATTTAGCTTCGAAATTTTTATTCTTCTCAAATAATTCTTCTTTTTTGCTCAATAGAACAAGATTATCGTCTTCCAATTTTTTCGTTTCCGTTAATAATTTAACTTGATTTTTCTCGATTTCTTTATTTTGTTGATCAACTATTTTTATTTTTTCTGCTAAAAGCTTGTTTTGATTTTCCATTTCAAGTTGTTGGGCCATGGTTTTTTGATTTTCTTTAATAATTTTTTGAAATTCGAGCTTAAGCTCAGAATTTTCTTTATTAACTAATCCGACCCCTTCGGCCAGTTTTTGGATTGTCTGAGCCAATGTCTCTAATTTTGACAATAAGAGATCCTCATTAACCTTAAACCCTTCTGTTTTGAGTTCAAGTTCTTGAATATACTCAGCCTGTAAAGAATTTTGCTCGACAACCTCCTTAAATAAATGTTTTAACATCGCTGTCTTTTCTTTATTTTCATTTTTTGATTTAAGGATAGTGTCGATTTCTTGAAGAATATGGCTTGTTTTAGGAGATTGTAGCCACTCAGTCGTTTCATCGAATCTATAAATATTCATAAACCCTCCATTTTTTTTTGAATTCTTTAGCGGAAGTTCCACTTTTTGATGGTCCGCTTTTTGTATCTTTTTGATTCTAAGCATCTTTGCTATTTGCTTTTAGTGTCTACACACACAACTGCGCAAATGCAAAATGCTTAGAATCAAAAATCTAACAA
>JANWJE010000053.1 GCA_025451995.1 Parachlamydiaceae bacterium
GAGAGAGAAGCAAACTACAGCGTAATAAATTTCGCAGGAAGGGGTTGTTTTCCCCCTTCCGAGAAATTTATTTAGCTGTAGAAAGCTTCTCTCCGAAGATGAGTTCAAAAATTGTACAAAGTCGAGTCCTAGTAGACCTTTTTCGAAATTTGCTTTCTTTAAAAAAAAGATTCTTTTTATCAAACAAAAGGAGTTTCGAAAGAAGTCTATTAAACTTCTTTCGAAACTGCAATCCCGCGCCTCTGCCTGTGCCCTTAGCATTGGTAACTGGACGGAATATATACTGCTTCCACTGGAAGCAGTATATTCAAATTTTTTATAACTTTTGCAAAGGATTGAAGATGAAAAAACAAATATTTCTTGCGGGGATCGCATTTTCTCTCGCAATGATAAGACCAGTAGTTGCGGAAGAGGCTACACTTCTTCCTGAACAGACGATTTTGCGTCACGCTCCCAATTTTTTACATTCGCATTCCCATGATTGCCATCACCACTGCAAAAATCAAAAAAAAAGAGGTCCTAGGGGACCAAGAGGTTTTATCGGTCCGCGAGGTCTTATGGGTTTTCCGGGCCCTGTGGGGGCGACCGGGGCGACCGGGGCGACCGGGGCGACCGGGGCGACCGGGCCGGGCGGTTTGGCTTCCGCAGTTTTTTCTTCGACCTACACTGCTGGTGCAGGGGGGCAACCTATTCCTGATGTAGCTACTCCATTGTTATTTGAAACACCAAACAGTGGAACACCCGCAGTCAATTATCCTTCTTCCGGTTCGCCGATCACCTATACGAATTCCGGTGTAAATGCCGGTACCTTTACACTTTTGCCCGGTATCTATTTGATTGAATTTTCTGGGTTGTCTTTCTATAACGAAGGAGCAGGTCCCGTTAGTGGTTCCCCCGATAGCGTATCTATTTCTTTAGTCAATACAACATCAGCAGCGCCAGTCAATCCGTCGCCGATGGTGACTATTACATTTTCTGAGCAGTTGGGTATATATGAACCCCCGGTGCTGCCATTTAGTGCATTAAATTGCGTACAGGTTACCACCCCCCAATCTTATCAAATCCAAGCAACATTTACCGTGGGAGGGACCGGTGATACTTCGACACTTAGTATTGATAACACGATCCTCAATATTATTCGACTGGTCCCGCTGTCGTAATCCGGTAGAGTAGCAAAAAGAGAAAGTAAATAACCCACCTTACACACCTTTGGTGTGTGGGGTGATTCAAAACATAGATCGTTTATAGGTTATTGGGTTACGGTAGAAATGAGAAAAACAAGCAAACCTTGGATGATTTTTTTTTTGCCATGACAACATCATTAATGTCGGAAACCTGGAAGCCTGATTTTTTGATTATTGGCACTTTCAAAGCAGGGACAACGACGATGATGCAAAATTTGCTTAGACACCCCAATATTGGGGGGCCTGCCAAGGAAGTTCATTTTTTTTCTCGTCCTTGTAAGAAGAGAGAGAAAGAATGGTATTCTGAGAAGGATTTGGTTAATTATCAAGAAAAATTCCCCTCTCGGAATCAACAAAAATTTATCCTTGGAGAAAAAAGCAATACCTATTTAAGACATCCTGAAGCGCCTTCTCGGATATTTTCTCTCTATCCACAAGTCAAATTAATCGTCATGTTAAGAAATCCAATAGATGCCTGTTATTCATATTATTGGATGCGCAAGCGTATGCGCGGTCATCTTGAAACACTATCTTTTGAAGAGCTTTTAAATAACTATCTCTATTTTCAGTTGAAATATAGTATCAACAATTGGTCAATATTTTCTAATTTACTCTATGCTAGACAACTTAAAGTTTGGTTTGATATTTTCCCGCGAGAACAAATATTGATTATTTTTTTTGATGATCTTGAGAGGGATATGGCCGATGCCATTTCCTCTGTTGTCTCTTTTCTGGGATTACCTCTTCAGGAAGATTTTAATCCTACTGCATTCAATCGCTATCAGAATACTTATCCTCCTATGGATGCAGCGATTAGGCAGCGCTTATTTGAATATTATGAACCATTTAATCATGAATTAGAAGCTCTTTTGGGCATAACATTGGATTGGAAATAATTAACATCCTTCTTAACAATTAGGAAGAGGAACAGGAATGCGTCTTCTTATGTTGGGGTTTTACTTCAATCGTTGCCGGATAAGAAATTTGACCCGCTTTTTCAGAAATAATAGAGTAAGTATAGTTCCTTTTTTTTGAGTGAATCTTCTCTTTAAATTTTAGTTTCTTATTTGCCGGAATAACCGCAATAAGATTTGCAATGCCGTTGCGGTAAATTCTATAAGCAGAAGGGGGAGGACCTGCTGTCGGTGGATCCCATGTTAAAATGTTGAAAATTTTAATTTTTTTTCCACATTTTTGCTTAACTTGTTTAGCTTTCAAATCTGTCGGTGCCAAAATAGGGATCACTGGATGTGGAGGAGGAGGGGGTGGTGGAGGATAACCCAAAAAGTCAAATTGCACAAACGTTGGACTGCCTATTGGTAGATAAGAAAGCCTATAAATGGGAGTCGGTCCTGTAAATGTAATAAAATCAAAGGTGCCAGTGATGGCGGATGAAGTGAGAATAATGTAGGATCCGGGATTTGCTGTAGGATCAAGATCTATCTCTAAGGTGCCGGCCAATGATGCAGGTCCGGCCACAGTCACAGAGGAAGAAATATTGCCGGGATCAATCTCGATATGAACCAGGCTTCCGAGCACGCCAAAAGTTGGGTCTGCAGAACTTAGGGTTAAACTGCCCAGGGTAAGGGGACTTCCTGCCTCCGGAGAGATGGTGCCAGAATTGACAAAGACACTTCCTGTTAAAGTTCCATTCCCGCTGAGAGTTCCTCTTTGCGGGCTAAAGCTTATTTTTCTACACACAGAAATCGGTGCTGTATCGATGAGTCCATTGACTTTAAAATTCGCATTGTTGATGGTGATGGTTCCTTCATAATCAGATGTTCCATTATAAACAACCGTTCCGTTTCCTATTACATAAACATTTGTTCCTCCTCCGCCAAAAGAAGCGTCATCGATAAAGCTCACTTGTTCCCCGAGTATCAAAAGGTCATTCGCATCATTTGCCATGAATGTAAGAAAAGAGTGAGAGCGAAGGAAAATGCTATTTCCCAAAGCCGATCCATCGAAGCCATCTGTGGCCCCTCCTCCTGAGCTGCCTGTTCCATGAGTTCCCGCTTGCGTTGAATTGTTGGGGGTATTAAATAGCGTTGGAATTCCCGAAAAGGCCTGTATTGTGAAATTTAATCTGCTATCAACAAAGATTGCACCTCCAAGTCCGCTTCCCCCGCCGCCGCCTCCTCCGCCAAAGCCTAGGCCAACGCTATTGTCACCGACCCCACCGGCGCCGCCTCCAAGCTGACCTAAATCGATTCCACCCGATGCAGTTAGACCATCAGAGGGTCCCCCGCCCCCGCCCCCGCCTCCACCAAGGGAATTGCCCCCTTCAGCTGACGTTGTGCCAGATAGATTAACGCCGCCGCCGCCGCCTCCTCCGCCTACGCCTCCGGAACCACCTTGTATAGTGTAAACTGGCACATGATTATCACTTCCGGCACCGGCACCTCCTCCTCCACCGCCACCATAGCCACCGCTTCCAGCTTGGCCGTCAAAGTTATTTGTGGAATCTGACGTGACGACGCCTCCACCACCCCCTCCCCCACCATCTCCACCATTGCCTCCTGAAGGAGCAGCTAGACCTCCCGGTGGAATATTGCCTTGAGCTTGGTGTCCATCTAAGCCTGCGCTTCCGCCGCCACCCCCTCCATCTCCGCCTCCGCCGCCTCCACCTAAATTAATCCCTCCAGCATTTTCTCCACCGCCGGAACCCCCCGGCGTAGGAATGCCATAACCATTTCCAGTTCCTCCGACATCTTGATCTGGGCCCCCATTTCCTAGATTTGTGAGCGTTCCCATGGTAGCGCGCGATCCCAAGCCGCCGCCTCCTCCTCCGCCACCGCCAAGGTCATCAGCCGATAGAGTGACTTCGCCACCGTCTCCACCAAAACCTCCTCCGCCTCCACCTCCTGTATTGCCGGTGGTCACTATAGATCCCCCATTTCCGCTAAAGCCCCCTGCACCGCCGCCGCCTTCATTGCCTGTGGAAGAAGGGCCTAAATAGTTCCCTCCATTTCCGCCAATAGCTGAGCAGTTTGTAATAGAGACATTTATCAATGTGATTGAGGGATTTGAGCCAAATAAAAAAGTTTGGGGTGCGTAAATGGCTCCGCCGGCTCCCATGCCCCCTCCACCGCCGGAAATTCCATCTCCTCCATTGCCCCCTCTTGCAGCTAAATTTTGAAAAATCATATTTTGAATGGTCACATTTCCCATTGGGATAAAAAATCCGCTATAAGAGCCGCTATTTCCATCAATTGTAACAGTTGGGATGGAGCCTGTATTGCCAATTGTGATATTCACAGAATAGGAGGAATTGTTAATGATTGGCAGAATTCCATTGAGTTGTATCGTCATTGGAAAGGCAAAAACAATGGCATAGTCATCTTGACCGCTCGTGTTTAAATTTTGATTCATTGTATTTAAGCAATATCTTAAATCACCCACGTCCCCCATGCCGCCGGGATTATTATCAGTACTTAATGTGACATTGAGAATTGTTAACGCAAATAAAGATTGCGAGGCGAAAATAAAAATCAAATATTTGAACATGCTTAAACCAATTTTTTTTTTGAACGTAGTTGTTATAAAGAAATTATTCAATCAGAAAATCGGGAAGAGGGGAGAAATCAATTTTTGGAGAAGTGTAATCAGCTCGCATTGCGAATGCAACCGCAGCATATCGAATAATGCCATTTAGGGCAACGATGTGCGGAGTCGGATAAATGGCAAATTCAGCTAAAAATGCGCCCGGAATGAGTAATATTGAGGTTTGTTTCTGAGAGCGAGAATATTTTCTTTGTGGTGAGGAAAAATCATCGACATTATAGGAAGGTTGATAAGCAGAGAGAAGAAGCGATTGATGATCAGTGCTATCGAGTAAAAGGGACAAGGCGGTGCCATCATAATGAGGTCTTGTTGCAACGTAAGATGGAAAATATTTAATGACTTTGAAAAGGATAGGGGGCTTGCCGTATGTTGAATCAAAAATCGTTTTTAAACCTAGTTCATCCACTGCTTCATTGAATAGATTTTCACAGGGTTTTTGAACCTCGCTGCAGGCTTCAAAAAAACGCTTCATTTGGGGGATCTGATTGAACTCTCTGTATTGAGAAGAAATAAATTCATGAAAATGGGTCGAATAATAAAAGGCAATTTGGTTTCTTCCTTTCCTTATGGACTCATCGTAGAAACCAAAAAAATTTGTGGAATAGAAATTTCTCTCTTTTGAGCGTATAAAACGCTCTTTGGCAATGTATAATTTTTGAGCCCAAATGGGGTTGATTTGAAGAAATTCAATGAATTCATCAAAACAAGCATAGAGAGAATCGAACGTTTCTGTTCCTTGTTCTTCATTGCAAATTTCTAAATAACCAACTTGCCTAAATTGTTCTGCGAGGGGTAAAGCAAAAAGAATTTGAAATGCAAAAACAAATAAAATCCCTATAAAAAAACGTGAGTTGTTCAAAACTCGCGTTAGAAAAAGTCTTTTTTGCATACATAAACTGAGCATTAAGCCTTGAAATGGCGGTTCAAGATTTAATTCATTTTTTGAAATTTGTCAAATTGATTAACTCCTTTAACGGTATTTTATTACATTTTAATTAGGGTGTTTTCAACTGGATGGAGTACATACAAAAAAAAAGCTTCAGTTTTAAAACTGAAGCTTTTTTTTGAATCGAGAGGCGCTTTCAGAACTTTTGCTATGAAAAAATGAAAGCTTCTCTTACCTTGACCAATAGATCATTTAAAGAAATTCTACATTTGTAGCTTCTGGTCCTTTACGTCCTGGGCCTTCTTCATACGCTACATGTTTTCCTTCGACCATTGAATCAGGATCGCCCTGAATGTTATTAGCATGAACAAAAAGGTCTTTCCCTCCATTATCAGGTGTAATAAATCCAAAACCTTTCTGTGCGTTAAAAAATTTAACTTTTCCTTTTGACTTGCCCAAAATATTCCCTTTTTTTTTCGTTTGTAAAAACTCTGAAAATAAAAAACCTTTCTTTACTTCAGAGATGTTTTTTCTTATCGTAACATAAAGCCGATTTTCTAAATAGACTGTAAATTTTATTTTAAGAAAAAAATGGTGTCAAGAGGGTAAATCTTTTTTTTATAAAGTAATCTTTGGATAGGAAATGCTCAAAAATTTAAAAGCATTATATAACACTTGTTTATTCTATGGATGTGTATTCCTTTTTCCTTTATCACCGGGAACTTTAGCTTGGAAATTATTTAGAAGCAAAAAAGGAAAAATCCCATTCATCAATAGAGATTTAATTTGCGATATTGACACACTCAATGCTTTGCCAAAAAATGACAATTCCCTCGATGAATTTACCACTGCATTTTCCCCTTTTATTCCTCTCCTAGCTTTAAATGGGTTGAATTGGAAACAGCGGAGAAAAATTCTTTCCGAAGGGCTTAGAAAAATGAATATCGATCAAAATTTTATCTTCGATATTCCTTTAAAAAAAGGAGATGTCTATTGGGATTTTTTTAAAATATTATTTAATATCGGTTTTGAATTAATTTTTTGCCGTAAGATTACTCCAATTGAATTCGAAGAGATGTATTTGGGTGTCGCAGATATCAATTGCTTGATTAAAAGGCATACTGGAATTCCGAACACAAAAGCTCGCTGGAAATTATACCATAGGGTCGTTATCCTTCTTTCAGAAGAAAATAAGAACTTTATATTTTCAGATTCAAACGCATTTAAATCTTTAAGCGAAATAGATCAAGTCTCTATTATTGTAGAAGACCTTTTAACGAGCATTTGTATTCAGTGTACCGATTTAATCTGCCATCTTCTTTTGCTTTATTCACCTTTTGAAGAATCTTTTAAAAATCATTTAGACAATTGCATGAATGAAACGTTGCGATTATATCCCCTAACAGATATTTGGACACGAAAATCTACAACTGATGAACGGGCTTGGATTGCATCTTTAATTCAACTCAATCGAAATGGATGGAGTGATCCTGATCATTTCAAACCCGAAAGATGGAATATAAATGATCACCCCCCTTTGATATCATGGGGGTTTGATGCCCGAAGTTGTCCTGCAAGCAAAATAGGCTATCATTTATCGAAGAATATTTTTGAGAAAATCACTTTAGATAAAGATGTATGGATTCTGCCGGCCTCGAATTTTAAACACGAGAGAACCTTTCCGGCAGGCTGCCAATTATGGATTGGTAAAGGAAAAAAACCTGATTCTTTAAAATGGCAATTTAAAGGAAAATGGAAAACGCATTTTCAACAATGGTTTTATAGCCGTTTTCGTGTGATTGACCAGGGCGAACTATGGTAAAAAAACAAAAGGCATCAGATGTTGATGTGATAACTTGTCTTTGAAACGGAAGTTCCACTTTTTGATGGTTCGATTTTTGATTCTATACTGCTTCCAGTTGAATATTGGAATTTTGGGCTCGCTTGAAAGCTCCCGCGGTTGAGAGATCGCAAGAGGCAAAGTATTAAATAAATACAAAGCCACTTGCGGTGTCTCCACCCCGGGGCTTTGTAGCAGCCCAAAAGTCCAAGATTCAGCTGGAAGCAGTATACACTCCGTTTACTCTTCTTTAAAATTTTGTTGCTGCTTCATAACTGCTACTGCATGGATACGAGAGAGTTTGAAGTGCAATCGTCCCTCGCCATCTATGATTTGTGGATCCAATTCACACATGCGCTCCACAAGATCGCTAAAAAAAGCATGGCTTAAAGATTGAGGGACATTCCAATTGGCCGTAGTGGTTCCAATCATCCAAGCAATGAGCTCATTTTTATCATAGAAGGGATTGTCAGTATCAACCATTTCAAGAGATAAAATTTTATATCCTGATTCCGTCAGCAAAATAGAACAGCCTTCCATTGTACGCATAGTGAGAGCTGCAGGGGTAGATTGGCCCTTCCAAGGTGCCTCCAATTGATATTTTAAGAAAATTTCATTTGCAGCATCGAAAAATGCAGGGTTTTTTCCTGCCGGAATAACTAAGACCAACTTTCCGGTTGGTTTTAAGTGATCTTTAAGGTGTTTTAGCAGATCCAGTGAATTTGCTACTTGATGGAACACACAAAAAGAACAGATTATATCGTAAGAGTGATGACCCGGAATATCATCAAAAGTTAAGGAAGTACTTTTTTTGAATTCTAAATTAGAATACGCATAACGAGGAAATTTAATTTCAGCAAATCGCAGCATTTCGGATGAAATATCTACCCCTGTTACACTACCTTGCGGGACCAAACGACAAATTTCAGCGCTGATTTTGCCATCTCCGCACCCAAAATCCAATATTTTCTCATTGCCATGGAAAGTCTGTTTTCCGATCAATTCCCATGCCCATTGTCTTTGAAGCTCAGAATTATGAAAATAGGATTTTACAAGTGAACGGGCATTCCAACCACTTGTTACTTCATCTAATGACCAATTAGGAGTGTCATTTGAAGCAAAAACACTAAAATACACTGAAGAAGAAAAAAGACATGTAAAAATAAATCTCATATTCAGCCTTAGATTGGATTAATCATCTGAAACTGTAGAAACTTTAACCATAAAAATCAATCATAGCGAATCCAATTCTGGATATTCCTTTGCGAATTGAACCATGTATTTGATGTTTGTTAGAGAGAACCCCTTCATCTCTGGGAAGGTGGATTTGAGGTCGTTGGCTAGATTTTCGATAGTCTTAGCGCCCTCCAGCCTTCATCTTTTTGTTTGAGATGAATTCTAGAGCCTATTTCCCAGTAAAGATTAATGAGCTCGTGGTTAACAGCTAAAGCGGCTTTTACCTGAGAGGTCTAATCTCTTTGAAGAACGCTTTGTATTCTTTCAGGTCTTTGGGCTGGACTTTTTCGACTGTATTAGATGACATTTTATTCTCTTGGTGTAGGTTGGAGAGCGTAGCAGGAAAGAGCGAAAAATTAAATAGTTTTTACTGCAATTTCATCGAGTCTAGTGCGTAAATAGTGCGTAATCGACCTTTACGCAGCTGAGTTTTATGATGAGAATTTCATGCTGTATGTCATTAAAAACAAAAGGCTTCAGTTGTTAAACTGAAGCCTTTTGATTGATTGGAGGTGGAGAGAATCGAACTCTCGTCCTTGGCAAACTACGAATTAACCACTACATGCTTAGCGTTCTGTAAAAGCTAGTCTCGATGCAGAACGCGCCACTAAGACTAGTTTGTCTTATTTGATCTCGAAGTCCAATTCCTAAAGACGGCGAAATTGAAATCCACACCAAGTAAGTGACGATAGACTCTAAAACCCCTGGTCCAGTTTTAGACTATCGGGCTACTTTAACGGTTAAGTTTAAGCAGCAGCTCTGTCTAATTCAGCATTAACGCTGAAGTCAACAGCAACGATCTTGTCGTTGGCATTTAATTGTTTATCGGCTTTTTAAGGAGGCCAACCGAAATCCTCCGCATGCAATCAATTTTTCATTTCCTAGTCGAAACCTTTACACCCCCATACGACTATCTTACCACATCAGCGCTTATTTTAAAAGAGCAAATTGTTTCGGTACACTTGTAATAAAACTTAAAAATAGACTACACTTCCCTATTATTTCATTTTTTTCAGCAACTTTTAAAAAAAACATTATATGTTCAACGACATCCCTCAAGAATCCATAGATGACAGAGAAAAAAAAACTTTAAAATTTTGGCAAGAGGAGGGGATGTATGAGCAATCGATTGAAAAAAGAAAAAATCAACCCCATTTCACTTTTTATGATGGACCTCCCTTTGCAACTGGGCTGCCGCATTATGGCCATATTTTAGCCGGGACGATTAAAGATGTGGTGTTGCGCTATAAAACAATGAAGGGTTTTTATGCACCCAGAAGGTTCGGTTGGGATTGCCATGGACTGCCGGTTGAAAATGAAATTGAAAAAAATTTTGGATTATCCGGCGCCTCATCGATAGAAGAATTTGGGATAGCGAGATTCAATGAAGAATGCCGCAAAATTGTATTGCGCTATACTGAAGAATGGAAAGCAATTGTCAACCGGATGGGGCGATGGGTGGATTTCAATCATACCTATCGGACGATGGATAAACCCTTCATGGAATCTGTTTGGTGGGTATTTAAGCAGCTCTATAGTGGAGGACTTGTCTATGAGGGGTTAAAAGTGATGCCTTTTTCAGCAAAATTAGGAACTCCTCTATCTAACTTTGAAGCTTCTGAAAATTATAAAGAAATCGACGATCCATCCCTCACAGTTTCTTTTCACGCTTTAGATCATCCCAATACTTATTTTCTTGCATGGACAACCACACCCTGGACATTGATTTCCAATTTAGCCTTAATGGTGGGTCCCTCTATCGAGTATGTGGAAATAGAGGACCATGCAACCAAAAAACATTATATTTTAGCTTCCGCTCGCTTGTCTGCTTATTATAAAGAGGGAACCGGATACACGGTCATTAAAACGTTTCCTGGAGTTGAATTGGAAGGGAAGCGCTATGTTCCTTTATTTGATTATTTCATTGAGCGTGGGCAGTTGGGAGCTTTTAGAATCATTTTAGAAGATGGAGTGACGATTGAAGATGGGACAGGAATTGTTCATACTGCCCCAGCCTTTGGAGAAATGGATTTTTATGCATGTCAAAGGGCTGGACTTGAACCTGTGTGTCCAGTAGATAATAATGGAAGGTTTACAAGCGAAATCACTTCTTATCAAGGGCTATTTGTAAAAGATGCCGACAAAGACATCATGCGTCATTTAAAACAAGAGCATCACGTGTTCCATCAAGGGACTTGCCATCACCGTTATCCCTTTTGTCCACGCTCTGATACACCTTTAATATACAAGACGATTCGCACTTGGTTTGTAGCAGTTGAAAAAATTAAAGATAAAATCTTAGCTGTTAATGAGAAGATCCATTGGTCGCCTGAACATATTCAATATGGCCGTTTTGGAAAATGGCTGGAAGGAGCCCGCGATTGGGCGATCAGCAGGAATCGCTATTGGGGGACCCCAATCCCGCTTTGGAGGGCAGAAGACGGAGAAATTATCGTTATCGGAAGTATTGAAGAATTGGAAAGCCTGACCGGAAAGAAAATAGACGACCTTCATCGCCATTTCATTGACTCATTGACCTTTGAAAAAAATGGCAAAACATTTAAGAGAATTCCTGAGGTGTTTGACTGTTGGTTTGAATCGGGTTCAATGCCTTACGCACAAAACCATTATCCCTTTGAAAATCAAAAATTATTTGAGTCAAATTTCCCTGCTGATTTTATCGCTGAAGGGCTCGACCAAACCCGCGGTTGGTTTTACACTTTGACCATTCTTTCAACGGCGTTATTTAATCAACCCGCTTTTAAAAATGTGATAGTGAATGGCCTTGTATTGGCTGAGAACGGGGCAAAAATGTCAAAACGACTCAAGAACTATCCCGATCCAATTGAGGTCATTCACAATTATGGTGCAGATGCCATCCGCCTCTATTTGTTGCATAGCCCGGCTGTTAAAGCTGATGATCTCTCTTTTTCTAAACATGGTGTCGAGCTAGTTTTGAGACAAATCCTTCTCCCACTTTGGAATGCTTATAGTTTTTTTGTGACTTATGCACGGATAGATCAATGGGTGCCGGTTGCTCTACCGGAAAAATGCGATCAAATGATCGATCGATGGATTGTTTCGCTGCTCAATAAACTCATCCAACAAGTAGAGCTTGGCATGGATAAATACGATCTCTCATTAGCAGTTGAGCCCTTTGTTGAATTCATCGATCAGTTGACAAATTGGTATATTAGGCGCTCCAGGCGCCGTTTTTGGGAGGAAAATGATTCACCCGAAAGAGCACAAGCCTTTGCAACCTTATATTATGTTCTTCTCGAATTAATAAAGATAGCCGCTCCTTATGTCCCATTTATCAGTGAGGCTATCTATCGCAATTTAAGAACAGATCACATGCCGGAATCGATCCATTTATGCGATTTTCCTCACTATCAAAAAGATCGCAGAGTGGAAAAGCTTGAAGCCGAAATGGAAGCTGTTCAAGTGACTGTAAGCCTTGGACATTCTTTGCGCAAAGAACATAAATTAAAAGTGCGCCAACCTCTCGCATCAGCGCATTTAGTTTCAGCCGATCCGCAAATCCTTTCTTTCTTAAAAGATCAACAATATTTGATCGCAGATGAGTTGAATGTTAAAAACATTACCTTTAGTGACAATGAGAAAGAATTTGTTAGTTTAAAAGCAAAACCTAACTTTAGAATTCTGGGCAAAAAAGTGGGCAAATTAATGAAAGGGGCTCAGGCGACGATTGAACAGTTTAGCCAGCGCGATTTGGAAGATTTAATGGATAATAAATCTGTCACCATTCAGTTAGAAGGACAAACATTTGTGTTGACCTCAGAAGATGTTCAAGTCGATCGCATTGTTCATGAAGGAGTTGTTGCAGCAAATCAAGGTCACATCACGATTGCTCTCGATACACAGCTGAATGATGACCTCATACAGGAGGGTTTTGCAAGAGAAATTGTCAATAAAGTTAACACGATGCGCCGCGATGCGGGGTTTGAAGTGACAGATCGCATTCAACTATCTATACACACATCGGATGCAGTCATTTCGAGTTTTAACAAATATAAAGAATATATATGCCAAGAGGTTCTTGCTGTCGATGTGTCATTCGGACCCACGGTTGGTACGGAGTGGGATTTGAATGGAGAATCGGCTGTGATAGCCATCAAAACGATCAAAAAGGGTTAGAATATGAAAATAATCACTGCAGAAGAGGCTGAAACCGACCTGCGTTTATTAATTGCTTCTGCAAATCAAGAGAAGCAGCATTACAAAATCACCTCCGATGTTGGATCCATCGTTCTCTTGCCAGAAGAAACGTATCATCATTTGATCGTCACTTTAGAGCTTCTAGCAACTCCCGGTTTAATGAAGGGGATCAGCATTCTTGAGGAGAGCTATCCCGAATGACAGAATAGACTATTTTTCAATGACAACGGAATCGCCGATTTCGCGATAGGTTTTATAGGTCTTTATTCTGGGTTGAGAGAAGAGCTGGGTGACGTAGAAGGCTCCTTTTTCTGAATAGGCGATCCCAATGCCTGTCTGTTCAAATTCTCCTAAAATATTTTTTTTGTGTCCTTCGCTATTCATCCAACCATCGACTGCAATGATCACGGGATCTTCGTAGTTATAATTATAAGCGACATTTTCACCGAATTTAGAGTAAGGGAGCACTTCGGCAATTTCTTTAGCCCTTTTTTTAAAGCCATCATGCCCGAATGAGCAGATTCGATTCGCCATATTTTGACTATGAACCCTCGCGCAATTGGCAAGCTCTGCTGACCATGAAAAAGGGGGCAGTCCATGCTTTTCTCTCACCTTATTGATTTCTTTGAAGCAATACTCTTCATAGTTTGTTGGCGACTCAGTTAAAAAATATTTTTTTGAAACTCGTGAGTGTTCCTGAAAGGATTGTGTTTTTTTTGCTTCACATGTAACAATTGTTAAAAGAATCATAAAAATCGCGCGCATAAATAGACCTCTTGCGCAATTAGTTTTGCTTGAGAAAATGAGAGATTTTTGGATGGATTTTTTGCCAAATTTTGAGAGCATATGAGCATAGATGGTCGAAAAATTTGGCAATAAAGACGCAAAAAAGATCCATTTTATCAAGCAAATGTAATTACGAAAGAGGTCTAATATCATAAAAATACCTGTTTCTATTGTTGAGCGGGACATGATACGAAAGTTTGTATTTTGAAGTATATCAAAAAAACATCAAAATCTACATTTTGATGTTTTTTCGATATAAAACAAAAATCTTGCAAAAGAAGATGCATACTTCATAAACTCTGCATAATTCTTTTTTAATGGAGAAAAAATATGCCAATCCGATCCACATCACTTTTTGAACATTTACATCTCTTTTCTTATCGTCTGTATCGGGGTAGTTTAGAAAAAAGTCCTGGGCTATCAGGATTGTTGATGATGTCATTCCAGGAAAAAATTCGATCGGACATTTTTAAAGATTTTGTTCATAAAGTTCATGCATGTGAATATCCTTTTAATGTAAAAAAAGCAAATATACCCCCAGAATTGCTTAGCCGACTCTATGCTATTTATATAAAATTTCCCCAAAAAATGAATACTGCAATTGAAATTGAAAAAATTTTTGAGGAATCATTGCAAAAACAATTCCTTGTTCTCCCTCCTTCTTCAAAATACACGAATTTAGTTGATAGAATTGAGCGGAAATTGGCCGAAAAGGATGATAAACTGCTCATTATTTTAGATTGCTTTCAGAATTTATATACCTATTCACATCCGGAATTGCTCAATAGCGCTGTGGGAATGGCCAATCAAATTAACAGCTCGAGACAGGGTTCGATTGGGATTGTCATCGGCGCTTCCAAAGATGTCATTCCACTCCTTTCGTGTCCAAGACCGCCTAATTTACTTGAACGATATCCTCTCGCTTCAAAAGTTGGATCCTTCGGTTTAAAATATTTTGAGCCTTTTTATTTTGACAAAAACGGTAATTATGCTCCTTGGCCCACCATATAGCGCGATTGTATGGAAGAACCTGAACATCTATGTATTTTTATCGATGAGACTTTGAATTTCGGTTTTGAAATTCCAAATTCATTTGCTTCAATCACTTTGTTGGCCTTTGATCTCAAAATCGCTCATTCTCAAAAAAAGAAAATGATAAATGTTGAGGGAATGATTGAACTGAGGCAACTCACTTATTCCGGTCCTCCCATCAGCTCTCTTTTACCGGCGGTAAAGTCATATTATCTCCTTGAATGGCTACAACAGTTTGGTGATCAATTTCACACCATCTATTTGCCAGTGCTCAATGGAATTGCTTACTATTCTTTATTGGCGAAACACCAGGGGTGGGCCTTTGAAGATCTTAATTTTTATCTCCTAGGGAAGAATTCAACATTATTTAATAAGCACTCCAATAAACGATGGATAGAGAATTTAGACGAAATAGCTGCTGACTTTATGGAAAGAGAAAGCTTTCGTTTGGCTGATGATGTGATCATTGAAAATGGTGAATTGAAAAAATGGATGGCGGACAATCAATGGAATCGCGAAATCAAGCAGAAGGTTCAAACGAGAGAAGGATCACCTCCATTAGTGAGCATTTGTTTGACGCATTTTAATCGCCCTCGTTTGCTCGTCCAGTCTATAGAATCGATCAAGAGACAAGATTATCCAAATTACGAAGTGATCTTGGTCGATGATGGCAGTACTGATCCCGAAGCCATCATCTATTTAAATCAACTTTCTTCAGACTTTGAAAAAAAGGGATGGACTCTTATAAAAAATCCCCGCAATGTTTTTCCGGGCGCTGCCCGCAATATAGCTGCAAAACATAGTCGCGGAGAGTATCTTCTTTTCATGGATGATGATAATGCTGCTTTTTCCAATGAATTGAGCTTTTTTGTAAAGGTTGCTCAACATGTCAATGCCGACATTTTAAGCTGTGCGATGGATCTTTTTTATGGGCTCGATGCTCCGGATGAAAAAAAAATGATCCACCGCTTTTTGCCCATTGGCGCATCGATTAACTTAGGCCTATATCTCAACCTTTTTGGCGATATGAATGCCTTGATTAAAAAGAGTGTTTTCGAAGAGCTTAAAGGATTGACCGAGGAAAGGAATGTTGGCGGGGAGGACTGGGAATTCTTTAATCGCGCCGCGCTTAAAGGGTACCATCTTGAAGTGATCCCTAAATCTCTTTTTTGGTATCGAGATACTCCACAAAGCGTGAATAAAACTACCCACCTCTACTCAAATTCGATGCGCGCGATTAAGCCTTATTTAGAGAGAGTCCCTTTTGAATTGCACAACCATTTAATCATGAGTCAATCTCAGCAAGAACAACTTCAACAATTTCGACAAGATTGGAATCAAATCAGCAGATTGCTCAACCGAATTTGGACACTCCTTCTTAAAAAAATAAAAAAATATCTTAAACCTAAAAACGGCAGTTGAAGACGCTAAATCAATGCAATCTTTTGATCCATAATCACTTTTGATGGGGGCTGCCTTCACCTTTTGGGAATGTTCAGCCCCCATCAAAAGCGATTCTGAATCAAAATCTTGCATCGCTTTAGCATCTTTAACTGCCGTTTTTAGGTTTAAACAACAATATCGGAATCTTTGTCTTGCTCCGATGACTCATGCTTGATGGGGGGAGATGGATCTTCCGACTTTCTTATCTGTTGATCCACTCGATTTAATACCTTAATTACTTCCTGTAATTTATTGCTTAATTTTTCATTAATTTTTTCAATATGTTTCACTCTATCATTCAAATTTTTAATTTGTGCTTCTTGGCTTTTTAGAACTTCTACGAGTGATTGGAATCGTTGGTTATTCCTTTCAATAACACCAATAACCGCCGCGGTTTCCTCATCATCAATTTCTTCCATCGTTGTGTTTGCAACAGGCTCAGCGGTTAGAATAGTTTGAATAGTTTGTGGAGGTCGATTGGAAAATAAATGACTAAGGAACATAGAAACCTCTGTTTGTTAATGAGTAATAAGTTATTTTACATTATTTGTTTATTTAATGCAAAAAATAATATTAACTATAAACAATAATTTATTACTATCTCTTATAAAAAATAGAACGGGTTGTCCTTCTTCTATGAATGATAAACCAGATTAACCCTACAATTGCCGCTATTGTCCAAATGATCAGCCGAGGGGGAGTAAAAAGGGGATAGGGTTTTTGGTTGGGAAAGCCCCATCTTTCGCCGGGGGGCCAAATAATCAGGGAAGGCGCCCCTTGCAGGTTAGATTGAGGGATAGGGCCAAAATAGCGGCTATCTTGGCTCATGGCGTGATTATCGCCAAGCATGAGGTAATGACCTTCTGGGACCTTATAACCAAAAACAGATAAAAAGGTTTTATCTAATTTTCCATCTTTATCCATGGGAGGGCCATAATCCTTAAATGCGACATAAGGAGCTTTATTCGACGCCACTTGCTCTTTTTTCATCTCTCTTTCATGAAATTCTTTTAAGAGAGGGTCTTCTTTTTTCATAAGAATTCCCCCCATAGCATAGAGATCTCCCTCACGGAAATACACATATCGATTCGGAAAAAACGGTTGGTTGCGAGATTGGGGTTCGACATGAGTTGTCATATCGATTCCCATATTAAATAATTTTTGCACATTCTTTGGATGTTGGCTGTAAAGGGGATCCTCGTGTGGAAGAGAAGTTGCAATCCCTCCCCAATTGATTTTCCACCCCTTTCCGTAGTAAAACTCATATGTCCCATCGGCAACTTTAGGAAATTGAGGATTAGTAGCCCCCATTTTTTCTCCTCCGAGTCGATAAGAAGCAGCTCTTCCATCCTTAACGACAAATCGGCAAGTATACATATGATCCATGAGGGCCTTTAAATGCCGCTCTTGCAATGGAATGACGGTTGAATAGCCTTTAATGGCTACACCAAAGCGATCGGAGAGAAGGGGAGTGGGAAAATTTAAGCTCGGTGTATGTCGCAACTCTAAATAGAGGAGAGCATCTCCTAAATCTTTTGTCCGATAGGATGTCAATAATTCTAATTGATCGCGATCGAGGATTCTGGCAAGTGCAAAATTTCGCATTCCCCAAAAATCGCTTAAAGTTTCAATTTTTTGATGGGGTTGGCTTTGAGCCACAGGTCGATCTTCCACCCACTGGTTGCCATTAAACACTTCTCCTTTGATCTCTTGATTTTTGAAGCGCAAGCGGCCGATGGCTTGATTAAAATGGTGAAAAATAGCCTCAGGAATAGGGTTAAATCCTGTGCTTTCAGTGAAGCTTCTTCTTCCTTCAAAATTTGTAAATGGGATGTTTTCTAGATGGCTCATCCAAGGGTTATTTCGCAATTCAACTAAATCATTTCCATCTTTATCAAAACCGTAAATCCTGCCTCCATAAAAATAAAGCGTATCGCCGGGTTTGCCCATGCATCGTTTGATATACCGTTTGGTATAAGGAAATATTCCTAAAAACGTGGAATCAGAATCGAGATTTGAAATTTCATCTCCTGACCAAATGACAACACTCGTTCTTTGGACTAAATGGGGATCGAAATAAAAATGTTTAGTCATGAGTGGGACATTGATTCCAAAAGCGGTCTTCGTGACTGTAAGATGGTCCTGCTCTTTAAAGGTCGGTCTCATCGAACCTGTGGGAATTTCATAAAGCTCAAACCACGTTTGACGGATGACTGTCGCCACAGCCAAGGCAACCACAATCGCAAAGGCCATTTCTATCAAGTAAGTGGGAAGGCTCTTTTTAAAATGAGTGTCGCAGAATTCTTTGACTTGATATGCGTTGAGGCTTGCTTCTTCTTTATTTTTATTTAGCAAGGCTTCGTCAAGCCTTCTAAGCTTCATTTCAAAGTCATTAAGTAAAGTCTCATTGAGTGAACTTTTTTTCTTTTGGTAGCATTTATAGCCATTTTGAAGAATATGGCGGGATTTTCTTAAGGGAAGTATGCGCATCGCTAATCACAGAGGTAAATTAAAAATGGCTAAAAGATAGCTGATTTAAACACAAATGGCAATTCAAAATCCCTTATTGATTCGTTGTTTGTTTTCTAAATTATTCATTATCAAAAATATAAAGATATACACCTCTCTATCAATCTGAGATATGTACGCCTTTTATACGCCTTATTGATGAAAAGCTTTGTAAATAAGCTTGTTTTTTGTGGAAAATCTGTGCAAACAATCCATTTTTTGATAGGGATTATCAGAGTATGAAATAAACAGATGTGCTCAATTTCAAGGAGATAAAAAAAATTATGATTTTTAAATATTTTAATATAAGCAACTTAGTGTTTATCGATCCATGAGGATAGATGATCTGAAAAAAAAATAAATTGCCGACAAAAGAAAAAAAATTGTTGTTAATAACTTAGTCGCTCTTTCTAGGGATCATATGATGTCCAGAATCGATCATGCGGACGTTTGCTTTTCCGATAACCCCGCTGATTTGAAGCCAATAGGGGAAATATGCGGGATATTTTTGATCATCATTAGGAAGGTAGACCTCAATCACTTTGCCTGAAAGCTCGCTTCCATCGTTAGGCCATTGGGTCTTCCAGGCATCAAAAGGAACTCCTTTAATGACTTGTCCATCGATGATCATTTGGGGTTGCCATAAAGGTCTTTTCTCTTCGCCGGCTCTAGGTCTTAACCCCATTCGTTTTCTCGCCTGTTCCGGGATAAGGGAGAATTTAAGATTGAGGAGTTTAGAAAGAAAATTATCTCTTTCGGGAATCTCAAACCATTGATTTTTTGTAAAAGAAAAATAATGGGACATTTTACCGGTTTTTAAATCGATATCATAACGGACCCAAGAGATGTTTCCCTTCCCTCCTTGATCGATCCATTGCTTCCAATCAATCTTTGAGGGGCGTTTGGATTCCGGGACTGCAATTTCTTGAATTGTCAATAGGCTATTTTTTTTGTCTTGGATCACTAAAACCGTGTCTGTTTTGTTTGCGGCAATGACAATATAATCACCCGGTTGTCCCTTTTGAAGGTTATTTCGCAAGATCAATTCATTCGCGTTTAGGCTAATAAAAAAAATGGAAATGGTAATGATATAAGTGTTAAATTTATTCCATGGTAACATGAATATTTCTTTTTTTTTGTTTTTTGAACGTTGAATTCCTAACAAAAGAGGCAATCACATAGCCTCTTGCGATCGCTTAACCCCGGGCTTTGAAGCAGCCCAAAAGTCCAAGATTCAGCTGGAAGCAGTATATACTCCGTCCAGTTGAAATCTGGAAATTTTACTGCGTCGGCTTGGCTCTGCTTTTGCATCTGCCTGCATCGCACAACTTATTCAAGTTGTGCTGCTTCGGCACCGGCTTTGCCTGATGCAAAATCAGGCCGCCTCCTTGTTAAATTTTCCAGCTTTCAACTGGACGGA
>JANWJE010000054.1 GCA_025451995.1 Parachlamydiaceae bacterium
AACATTAGTCTAAGTATATTTGAAAGATTGAAAGACTGGAAAGACTATTTTATTAGTCTATTTTATCCAACTTCTCAGATTTCCGGAAAAAGTGACCTCGAAAAATTACCATCCGAATTAATGAGAATCATTGCGAATGATCCACATTTAGCCCCCAAAGATTTAGGGAAACTGAGCGCGGCGAGCAAGGCATTGAGTACAAGTGAAGCACTGGAATATGGAAAGGCGTCTATTATAGGCGCTGAAGCGTACAAAAGATTGCTCAACGTAGAAGTAGACGATCTGCCCATTCCGCTAGGTTTAATAGAATACCTTAAGAGTCCATCAGTCATTGATCCAAAGGTTCCGACAATGGCAAAAACAATGGTTGTTTTGATTCCAAAGACGATGAAAACAGAAGATGACGAAGTGCCCAAGCCCACCACATTGAAAAGTTATAGAGAGATTATCGAAAAGGTCATGAAAGAAAAATTTGGTAGCGATTTTCATGGATATATCAATTATGAAATTCTTGAACAGTATGGCGATAGTGAAATAAAAGAATCATTTTATTTGGTGATGACCACTGAAGTTTTGCCGGGAACAACAAGTCAGCCTTATCTGGGAGCAACAAGTCAGCCTTATAATGAACAACTAGAAATCGCTCAACAATATGGCTATGAAGCCCCCTCTCTTTTGCCTGCTTTGATTGGAATCACCATGCATTTCCTCAAGACCAGGGTGACCCATTATGGGGAAAAGCCTATGATGCATACTCGTTGCAAGGAAGCTGTAGAGGATTATCAAGTTGTCGTTGGTCAGGTTGGCGCCTCGGGTTTCAACATGAGCACCTACGACTTCGGCCCTGACAGCATTGGTTTGGCCGGGGCGGTGCCGCGGTCGTTCTTTTAGGGCATTGGAAACTTGGCCTTTTAACTTTTTGGCCTTTAGGCCTTGGCTTATGCGTTATTTAACATGCCTTTAAGACGATTGTTGAATGGCCTATGATGCGAAAATTATCTTCCATCGTAAAAAAAGGGATCCCGCTCCCTCCATATTTTGGACTTTCGCTCGACCATAGTAGAGACCACCCAGTCCCATGGGGTGGCGCGAGTAATGGCTCCGGAGCAGGTGACAGATGAAAATCCGATCCAAAATTGACAATCATCAATCGCTGCTCTTGATCATGACAACCGAAATAACGGATCAAAAATGCATCATTATTTAAAACACTTCCGTCCACCCCATGTGGTCGCGGTTTGTTAAAAATAGGATCTTCTTTTCTCAATTTAATGAGATCTCGATGCAAATCTAAAAATTCCTTATTTTTTTCTCTCTCAGAAAAATTTAGCTTACATTTTTGAAAGGTTTCGATTGCTGATGGATCTTGGATTCTTTCAGACATTTCAGGATCAGCAATGCTTGGAAATTGCTGCAAAAATTCCTTTCTTCCCTTTTTAATGAGTTTCGAGAGTTCTTTATGATGGTCTGCAAAATAGTTAAAGGGGCTGCTTGCACCAAATTCTTGGCCTTGAAATAGAAGGGGGGTTGGGGAAGCGAGGAGAAATAAAGCTGTCATCGCTCTGAAATTTGCCGGATCGGAGAGGGCGTGCAGGCGATAGCCGTGGGCAGAATTTGCAATTTGATCGTGATTTTGTAAAAAATGGACGAATAAGGAGGGATTGAGAGTGAAATCAGCTGTGCCTCTTTTCGCCTTTAGCCATGAATACCATTGCCCTTGATAGAGATAACCATATTTCAATGCTGAAATAAACTCTTGGGATGAGCCTAAAAAAGCGCTATAGTAGTTATCTTTTCTTCCTGTCAATCTCACCATGGCTGTATGATGAAAGTCATCATTCCAGACACCATTGAGATTATAACCACCTTTATCTTCGCTTTGGATAAAATGGATGGGCTGTAGATCATTTTCAGCAATCACATAGGTGTTTCGCCCTTTTGCTCGAGCTTTCACTTCTTGTTGAATGTTTTGAATAATGTGTTGATTCGACCGGTCGAAAATACTGTGCGTTGCATCTAAGCGTAATCCATCAAAATGAAATTCCCCAATCCAATAACCTGCATTATTAATAAAATAACGGCGCACATTCTCTGATTCTTCGCCATCAAAATTGACCCCGTCTCCCCAATCTGTTTTATAATGAGGCGTGAAATATTGATCCGAAAATGAGGGGAGGTAGTTGCCATCGGGTCCAAAATGATTATAGACGACATCTAAAATAACTCCTAAATTAAGGGAATGTGCATAATCAATGAAATCTTTTAAATCGTCAGGTTTTCCATAATGATGGTAAGGAGCAAAGATGTTTACCCCATCGTAGCCCCATCCAAACTTTCCGGGAAATTCATTCACCGGCATCATCTCAATGATTGTAATTCCTAAATCAACTAAATGCGGCAATTCTTTTTTTGCACTTTCCCATGTCCCTTCCTCGGTGAATGTTCCAATATGCAATTCGTAGATAATGGGATGCTCAACATCAATTCCTTTCCAGTTGACATCTTTCCATTGATAGCGGTTTGGGTGAATGATTTGAGAGGGACCATGAGGTCCTTGAGGTTGATATCGGGAAGCTGGATCTGCATAGAGGCTTTCCCTATTATCTAAGCGAAATCGATAAAGAGACCCTTCTTTTGGTTCTTGAAACGTTCCTGAAAAATAGCCATTTCCTTCTGGATTTAATTTGAACGATCCATAAGGTTCACTTTCTAAAACCAAATGAACCTGATTGACTTTTGGAGCCCAAACGCGAAAATCGATCTCTTGATTTCCAAATTCAGGTCCAATTTCAAATTTTCTTTTCATTTTAATGTATTTTATTCGTTTATTATTTTATTTTATTATCAAATGTATTAAAGTTTAATATTCTTACTTTATGTTAAAGGGTTTATGAATAATTCAATTTATAATATTTTTATTTCTAAAGATTTAACACCTCTGAGTTGGTTTTCTCAATTATCGCTTTCTCAGAAAGTTGTAACAGGCTTAGCAATGATTGCTTTGGCCACCCTTTCCCTACTATATCTTACGAAGACTTTTTTTCTATCAAAAAACAAAATAGTCTCTTTTAAAGAGACAAACAACATCACGAATGAAAATAAAAAAGGAAAGATTAAAGAAGAAGGCATTATTGAGACAGTTGCTTTGAATCCACAATTTATTAAGAAAACGATTTCTCAAAGAATAGAAAGTAATAAAAAAGATGCGATTGAGCAGCAAATGAAAGAGGAAAAAAAAGGGTTTTTAATGGAAGAGGAATTGGCAAGCAGCATAGCTGGAAAACCAATTTTTCGCGAATACCGTACGGTTGATGGTAAAGAGATAAGCCTTGCTTGTTGTGAAGGACGAAGAGATACAATGGAAGATGCTCACCTGATCGAAAGTGATTATATTCAAGTTCAAGGCAAAAAACATTATTATCAATTATTTGGAGTTTTTGATGGGCATGGGGGTTCGGAATGCTCTGCATATGTAGCAAATGATTTAAATATGTGGTTGCAAGAAGCTCTCCAAAATAATAATGAGAATGAACTGACCGAAGAGGGGATTTTTAAAGCTTTAAAAGAATGCTTTATTAAACTTGATGCTGCTTATTCAGAAAAAGGTGGAACAACAGCCACAGTTGCATTCATTATCGATCAAAAAATATGGGTAGCAAATGTTGGGGATTCAAGAACAATCTTGATCGATGAGAAGGGAGAGGTGATTCAAGCGAGCGAAGATGCAAAACCCGCTTCGAAAAATTATTATAAAAAAATAGAAAAATTAGGTGGATTTGTTCGCTTTGAAAGAGTCAATGAAATCCTGGGTGTTGCAAGAGCGATTGGTGATAAAACGATTATTGGAGACAGTGGAAAATGTTGTGTTTCTCCAAATCCAAAAATCACATGCTATCCAGTCGAAGAATTTAAAAATGGATACATTCTTCTCGCTTGTGATGGCTTGTTTGATGTCGCATCGACAAATGAAGTGGGAAAAGCCATAAAAGAGATGGTAGCAGATAAAGATATTCACGATTTTGTAAGTTTGAAATTGGTTTACCAGGCAATTAAAAACGGCTCTCAAGACAATGTGACTGTCATGATGGTAAAACTGTAAATCTTCAAACTTTTTGTTGTAAATTTTCCTATAATTGCCGAAAATAATTGTTTTTTATGGCGGGGTTAATGTGAGAAACTTTTTAGCATTAAGTTTACTTTATTTTTTACGGTTTGCTTTATCTTTTCGCTACAAGGTCACAGTTAAGGGTCTTGAACATATCAACCCAAAGGAGCTTAACAAGCCAGGGGGTGTTTTATTTCTCCCCAATCATCCAACCATTTTTGTTGATCCCACTTTTGTCACTATGGCCATTTGGAAAAAATATCCCATCCGGCCGGTGATTGTCGAATACATGTATTATACCCCATTGATCCATACAGTCATGCGTTTTATGGATGCATTGCCAATTCCAAATTTTGTCAGTACGAGTAACAGCTTGAAAAAGAAGAAAGCTGATAAAGTGATCGAAACGATTGTGGATAATTTGCGCTCCAAACACAATTTTTTAATTTACCCTGCAGGAAAGGCCAAGCATCAAGCAAGGGAAGTGATTGGAGCTTCAGGTGTCCATCGGATTATCCAAGCTGTTCCAGAAGCAAATATTGTTTTAGTTCGGACAACCGGACTTTGGGGGAGTCGTTTTTCTAGAGCTCTCACCGCTGGCCAAGCACCTCCTCCCATGTTTAATACCATTTTTTGGGGGATTGGAAAAGTTTTAAAAAACTTGCTATTTTTTACTCCTCGACGCCATGTAACCATCGAATTTTATTCTGTTAATCAAACATTCCCTTACCAAGCTTCACGTCTTGAAATGAATCGCTACCTAGAAAAATGGTACAATCGTCCCGATGGAATTCTTCCCCAAGAAGGTGATGAGCCAGGCGAAAGCCTCAATCTCGTTTCTTATAGTATGTGGAAAGAAGAATTGCCCCAAGTGCAAGTTAAAGAAAGAAATGAGAGTAAGGTCGATCTTTCAAAAATTCCCATAGAAATGCAGAAAAAAATTAAAGAAAAACTTTCGGAAATGACTCAAATCCCTGCGCAAAATATCGATTCGGGGATGGATTTAGCAGGGGATTTAGGGCTTGATTCTCTCGATGGCGCCGAGCTTCTTTCTTTTCTTGATGAAGAGTTTGAGGTGAGCGGAATTCCTGTGAATGAATTGACAACTGTAGAACATGTCATGGGATTAGCTGCAAAACAAATCGTGTGCGATGCTCCTCCTGAACAATTCAAAATCGATTTTTCAAAATGGAATAAGGGGCGCATCCATCAAAAAGCAGAAGTTGCCCCTGGAAATACTGTGATTGAAGCTTTTTTAAATTGTTGCCAAAAAATGGGTAACAGAGGGGCTTGCGGTGATAACCGTGCCGGAATTCTATCTTACGATGATGCAAAGCTTCGCGTCATTCTCCTCGCTCAAGTGATTCGAAAGTTACCCGGAGAGTATATTGGAATTCTCCTCCCATCGAGCGTGGCAGCTTATCTGACAATTTTAGCTTGTCAATTGGCAGGTAAAGTTCCCCTGTTAGTCAATTGGACGGTCGGCCCCCGACATTTGGAAACAGTTGTTGCTCTCTCTCAAGTTCAGGTCATCTTATCCTCATGGGCTTTTTTGGATCGTTTAGAAAATGTCGACTTAAATGGTGTGGAAGACCTTATTGTTACATTAGAAGATATCCGGCAAAAATTCACTCTTTTAGACAAATTGAAAGCAGCTTTCTATGCAAAAATGGGGACAAAGCGCTTGCTTTCTTTGTTTAAAATCGATCATTTAGGAAAAGATTCGCAAGCAGTCTTGCTCTTTACAAGCGGCACAGAAAATATGCCAAAAGGGGTTCCTTTATCTAATGGAAATATTTTATCCAATCAACGATCCTCATTAGAAGCAGTGGGTCTTTTTGAAGATGATGTGCTTTTAGGGATGCTTCCCCCTTTTCATGCTTTTGGCTTTACCCTTACAGGGTTGCTTCCTCTGTTAAGTGGAATTCGTGTGGCTTATTACGCAGATCCTACAGATGGAAAGGGGTTGGCGGAGGCGATCCAACATTGGAATGCTTCGCTCATTTGTGGGGCCCCTTCGTTCCTCCGAGGTGTTTTTAAATCAGGTCATCCCGATATGCTAAAAAGCTTGAATATGTGCATCACCGGAGCAGAAAAAGCTCCGCAAGAACTTTTTGATCTAGTCAACGCCCTCGGACATTGTAAATTATACGAAGGTTATGGAATCACTGAATGTTCTCCCGTCATCACTGCAAACATGACAGGCGACCCAAAGAAAGGAGTTGGCAAACCTATTCCCGGCGTAAAACTATCGGTCATTCATCATGAAACTCATCAGCTTGTTCCTCAGGGAAATCAAGGCTTAATTTTAGCCTATGGTCCAAATGTGTTCGGAGGATATTTAAATAAGGGAATCACACCTCCATTTTTTGATTTAGATGGGAAAAAATGGTATTCGACCGGAGATTTGGGCTATTTAGATGCTGAAGGAAATTTAATCTTGTCCGGTCGTCTGAAACGCTTCATTAAAATTGGCGGCGAAATGATCAGTTTAGCAGCAGTGGAAGATGTCCTTCAGCGCATTTTAGGCAAGACAGCCCCTCACATTGAAGAAGGACCTCTTCTTGCAGTTTGCGCTAAAGAGGAAGCGGGAGAGAAACCAAAAATCATTTTATTTACTCGTTTTCAAGCCTCGGCTGAGGAGGCAAATCGAGCCCTAAAGGAAGGGGGTTTTAGCAATTTAGTTAAAGTGAATAAAGTTCTTCAACTGAATGAAATTCCTTTAATGGGATCTGGAAAAACAAACTATCGAGCCCTGGAAACAGAAATAGTCATATGAATTTTATAGATAAAATCAATTTAGATCACTATCCACTCAAACTGTACAATACAGCGACGCGGCAAAAGGAAACACTCGTTCCTTTAGAAGATCGGCACATAAAGATGTATACATGCGGTCCAACCGTATATAATTTTGCTCATATAGGCAATTTTAGAACGTATGTTTTTGAAGACCTCTTGAGAAGAGTGATTAAATTTTTTGGGTATAAAATTACTCAAGTCATGAATCTCACGGATGTAGATGATAAAACAATAAAAGGGGCGATAGAGAAAAACATCACATTGAATGCATTTACACAACCTTTTAAAGATGCTTTTTTTGAGGATTTGCGCACACTTCATATTGAAACGGTTGAATATTATCCTCCAGCCACTGAATATATTCATGCCATGATAGAAATGATTGAAACATTGCTGGAAAAAGGTGTGGCATATGTGGGGGGCGATAAAAGTGTTTACTTTGCAATACAAAAATTTCCTCGCTATGGCTGCCTGTCGCATCTTCATTTAGGAGAACTTCAATCAGGTGCTTCTGACAGGGTAGCAAATGATGAATATGATAAAGAAAATGCGGCCGATTTTGTTTTATGGAAAAGTTACGATTCTGAAAGGGATGGAAAGATTTTTTGGGAAAGTCCCTTTGGCCCCGGAAGGCCTGGGTGGCATTTAGAATGTTCCGCAATGGCGATGAAGCTCCTTGGCACAACAATTGATATCCATGTCGGCGGGGTAGATAATATGTTTCCTCACCATGAAAATGAGATCGCTCAGTCGGAAGCATGCACTGGAGAGTCATTTGTTAACATTTGGATGCATTCAGAGCATTTGCTCGTCGACCATAAAAAAATGTCCAAAAGTTTAGGGAATTTCTATACTTTGCGCGATCTTCTACAAAGAGGCTATACCGGAACACAAGTGCGTTATCTCTTACTCCAAACTCACTACAAGACACAGCTCAATTTTACTTTTCAAGGATTGGAGTCGACCAAAAATTCCCTTTCCCGTCTCAATGATTTTATCCTTCGATTGAAAGAAGTTGAAGGGGATAATTGTGGTGGCAAGGTCGAGGAATTATGTCAAAAAACTCTTGACCATTTTGCTGGGGCATTGGCCGATGACTTGAATATTTCCCAAAGCTTGGCAGCTCTCTTTGATTTTGTTCGCGATATGAATGGACTATGTGATGCAGCTCAAGTGAGTAAGAAAGAGGCGAATGAGGCCCTTGAACTTATGAAAAGGTTAAACACTGTTCTTGCGCTATTTTCTTTTGAAAACGATGAACCTATTATCTCGCAAGATTTACAAGAAGCTTTTGAAAGGCGCCTGCAAGCGAGAAAAGAAAAAAATTGGAAGTTAGCTGATGAATTGCGCGATTACATTCATTCGAAAGGATACATGATTGAAGATACTCCACAAGGGGCGAGGTTAAAAAAGTCGTGAAGGCAAAAACAAAAGATGAAATGTTCATGTTAAAGCTCCATGAAGAGGCATCAAAGCAATCGGATATCGAAGATCCCTTGAACCGCTACCAACTAGGCACTTTAGTTGGATTGCATCCTAAAGCCGTCGATACCATTTGCAACCTTCTTGCTCAAGCTAATTTTATAAAAAAACATGGCAAAGATGATGTCTCTATTACCCCGCATGGCATTTGGCTGGTAGAAAATATCAAGAAAGAAAAGGGTAAGTAACTGGCTTGACTTTAGAAAGCTCCCTTAAGCAATTCTTTGGGTATAACGAATTTCGTCCCCACCAAAAAGAAATTATTTCGGCCTTGTTAAACAAGCGAGATGTCCTCGCAATTTTGCCTACAGGATCTGGTAAGTCGATTTGTTATCAATTGCCTGCTTTGATGATGCCGGGACTTGCAGTTGTCATTTCGCCTTTAATTTCACTCATGCAAGATCAAGTCTTAAGTTTAACTAAAAATGGAATTCCTGCCGCTCTTTTAAATAGCAGTTTACATTCTCAAGACAGGCAGCATGTCATTAATAATTTACAAGAGTATCGATTGCTTTATGTGGCACCTGAGCGTTTTGCCGACAAAGCTTTTATTGAACATTTGAAGAAGATCCAAATCTCATTTTTTGCAATCGATGAAGCGCATTGCATCTCACAATGGGGCCATTCATTCCGCCCGGATTACCGCCAGCTATCTTCCTTAAAAGAAACCTTCCCCGAAACGAAGATGATTGCCCTCACTGCCACTGCTACACAAGAGGTTAAAGAAGATATCGCCTCTCAATTGAGGATGCAGGCACCCTATATTGAGACAGCGAGTTTTGATCGTCAAAATCTGACGATTTTAATCGATTACAAGCAAAACGAAGAAGAACAACTTCAAATTTTTTTAAAGAAGCATTTTGATCAACCGGGTATTATTTTTGCCGCCACGCGTAAGAAAGTGGATGAAATTTATGAGAATCTCGTCAGTCTTGGGCTTAAGGTTGGAAAATATCATGCAGGGATGACAGATAATGAGAGAACACAATCACAATACAATTTTGTTCATGGTCAAGTGAATCTGATTGTCGCAACTGTTGCTTTTGGAATGGGGATACACAAACCAGATATACGGTTCATCGTCCATTTAGATATGCCAGGCTCAATCGAGCAGTATTACCAAGAGATTGGAAGAGCGGGCAGGGATGGATTGCCCGCTGCTTGCCTGTTGCTCTATTCGGCGCAAGATATGCAAATCCACGAGTATTTTTTAAAAGAATTTGAGGAAAATCAGCTCAAAGAAGCGATGCGAGCTAAAATCAAGGCGATGTATCAATTATGTGGCACATCGTTTTGCCGTAGAAAAAAACTGTTGGGATTTTTCGGAGAAAAATACCATTCGAATGAATGCCTGGCTTGCGATAATTGCCTGTATCGCATGGATGAAATGGATGTCACAATCGAGGCTCAAAAAATCCTTTCTTGTGTCTACCGGTTGAAACAACAATTTGGGATTAAGTATGTTATTGAAGTTCTTCGCGGTTCTAGAAATAAACATATTCTTGAACGTAAGCACGACTCCCTTTCGACCTATGGATTAATGAAAGAAAAACCAGAGCAAGAACTTCAGTTTTTGATCAATGCCCTATTGAATAAAGGGCTTTTGCAGCGATCTGAGGGGGAATTTCCGGTATTGCAATGGACTGAAAAATCTAAGGAAGTCATTTCAGCTGATCTAAAAGTCACAGTGCGCAAGCATCAAACAACAACTCCTATTAGAAGAGTTCGAGACCAACAAGATTTGACTGAATTGAAGGGTGATCAAAATCTTTTTAATGAATTGTCCACATTGCGAAAGAAATTGGCTGCTGAAGCACAAGTGCCGGCATATGTGGTCTTTGGAGATAAAGTTTTAATCGAGATGGCGACCTATTATCCTAAGAACAAAGAGGAAATGCTCGCTATCAACGGGATGGGGCCAGTCAAATGGGAAAAGTATGGGCAACTATTTATCGACCTCATCCAAAGCTATTGTTT
Organism: Parachlamydiaceae bacterium; assembly: GCA_025451995.1. Lineage (GTDB taxonomy): Bacteria > Chlamydiota > Chlamydiia > Chlamydiales > Parachlamydiaceae > JANWJE01. The sequence continues at coordinate 10,367 of JANWJE010000054.1, forward strand.
AAAACATCCTCACCTTATTCAAACGAAGCCAAAACATTCACCCACTCGAACTATACAGAAATCCTCTTCAGAAGAAAGCGCATTGTTATTTAAAGAGGGATCTACGATTGAAGAGATTTCTAAAATGCGCAATTTCGCACCAAATACCATTTTAGGTCATCTCGTTGAACAAATCGCATTAGGAAACGAGATTGATATCTCAATGTTAGTTTCGCCTGAGAAGCGCGAAAGGATTAATGAAGCGATTGCTCTTGTAGGCCATGAAAAGTTGAAGCCGATTAAAGAGGCTCTGACAGATGAATTTAACTATGATGAAATCAAGCTAGTCGCAGCTTTCTATCAACGAAATAAATTATATACTGCTTCCAGCTGAATCTTGGACTTTTGGGCTGCTTCAAAGCCCCGGGGTTGAGAGATCGCAAGAGGCATTGTATTGATTTAATACTATGCCTCTTGCGATCTCTCAACCCCGGGACTTTGACGCGCTCAAAAGCCAAATTTTGAAGTTGTTTCGGTATAAACTAAATTATTGATTTTAATTAAGTGATTAATAGATACTTATTATCACCTAACAACAAATGTTTTATGTATAATTTAATATCTTTTAATTTTAAAACTTCTTTTATTTCTCTTACTGAAACATCTTTTTCCTTGTCAACTCGAGCTAAAGTTATGATGAAATTAGTCACTTTTGCTTTTGCTACTATCGCCGCTCTCTATTTTCTTTGTCACACTAAAGGGTTTAAAGATTATTTTTCTAACGTTAATTTTTTTGGTAAAGACAATACTCCGAATGAACTTCAAAGATTTAAAAATTTATCAGAGAAAATTTTCCCTCATTTAATTTCAAAGGAACGAGTCGCATTTGAAAAACAGGAACTGGAAAAATTTTTTGAAAAAGAACAAATGGCCTATGACTTAAAAAAAGAAACTTCTTTTGAACGAGATTTTAAGAGAGGGATGGCTTTTAAAACAAAGGACATACATCTGAATATAGATGATAAAAAACCCTTACCTGAACAAATTTCTACAGATTTAAAGGGTGAAAAAGCGGATGAAGCTAAAACAAGAAGATTTGAAAGGGGGGTTTCATTAATCAATAATCTTATCATTGATAAAAAAGACGACATTTGGAAACCATTAATCCAAGCCGCTGTCACACAAGCTACTTATAATTCACTCCTCGTAGATTTATTTACCGAGTTGCAAAATCATAAATGGAAGGTAGGGTATCAAGAATATATATTTTATTCTAATAATCCAGTGATGACCACGGCTACCGAATTAGAAATCATTAGAAATTCAAATGATCTTATTAAAGAAGTTAAAGTGTCATTATCTTGTCTCCAAGATTTACTAAGAAAAAATGTGGGTGGTTCCTTAAACAATGAAGAAGATAAAGTCCTTAAAGAAAAAGCTTTTCAGGCTAGCCTAAATTATGTTCTATCATTGGATCAAAATTTTAAACCAGTAATTACAGAGATTTCTTTCAATTATCTCTTTGGATCAACTTGACTAAATCAACTTAGTCAAGTATAATGAAGTCAAAAAGGGAAGCACTATGCCAATATTTAATATTCATGATGCTAAAACACATTTTTCTCAGTTGGTTAAAAATGCTTTAAATGGAGATGAGATTATCATTGCCAATAGTGGAGAGCCTTTAATTAAATTCACCCCTTATGAAAAAAGAAAATCTCCCCGTAAAGGGGGGCAACTCAAAGGAATTCTCATTATTTCTGATGATTTTGATGATCCTCTTCCAAATGAGTATTTAAAAGGCTTTTATGGAGAGTCTGAAGCGTGAATTATTTACTGGATACACATGTCATTTTATGGTGGTTTACAAATCCAAAAGAGCTTTCAACAAAAGCCCAAAAAATTATCTCTGACAAAGACAATAAAATTTTAGTGAGTTGTGTTTCGCTATGGGAAATGTCGATAAAAAAAGGGATTGGCCGACTCACTTTGCCGAGGAATCTATTAGAAGTGATACGCAATGAACGCTTCGATTTGCTTTCTATTGGCCCTGAAGAATCTTTGGGCATTTGCGATTTACCTTTTATTCATCCAGACCCTTTCGATCGCATGCTAGTGATGCAGGCAAAAATGCAAGATCTGATTTTGATCACACGGGACAAGCATATTATGGAATATCCCGTCGTCACAATTGAGGCTTAGGTATCAAACTCGTTCCACTTCAAACGTAGAATTTTTACTATGTCTGCTTGGCTCTTCTTTCCTGACTTCTGCCAAAATTTCAAAAATTGAAAATTTCAAAAAAATCAACATTGAATTGCAATAAGTTATGTTTTTTTCTAATGCAAAAAACCGCACTAAAAGCTATCTTTTAAATTTTTATTTTAACGCAAAGGTGCAAAGGCGCAAAGAAATAAGAAAGGGGCCGGGCCCAACAATCTGCATAAAAATAAGAAAGGGGCCGGGCCCAACAATCTGCATAAATAGAAAGGGGCCGGCCCCTTTCATTTGCATATATTAAGGGTTTACGTTCTTCATAGGAATTTTTATTATGTCCAGAGATAAATACTTTTCTTTTGAAAAAATTTGAATGTATTCTTAATTGCGTTAAAACGAATCCATACACAAAACAGAAGCAATATATACTAATTATTATTAAGGCTAGCATAATTAAATAATACAACGGCCTTCTTTGGGATTGATATTTCTAAGGCCGCTTAAGATATCTCAAGATTTTTAGAAAACTGATAAAATCAATAATTTGCTATTTTTTGTCAATTTTTTTGAAATTTTTTTCAGTATTTTTTAGGAGCACTTAATACACCTAGCAGTATCGTCGCCAATTCGCCTTTATCTTTTTTTTCTAACAAAGCGAATGATGCAAGAGGTCTAATGTTAGTTTCGCCCGAGAAGTGCGAAAAAATTAATGAAGCGATCGCTCTTATAGGGGTTGAAAAGTTAAAGCCGATTAAAGAGGCACTGACAGATGAATTTACCTATTGATGAAATCAAGTTAGTCGCAGCCTTCCATCGACGAAAAAGGCTTTAGCCAGGTTAACTTGGTCGAGTTTTTTTACTGATTTCATGAATGATATGAGATAATGGGTCCATTCGATGATTGTTTTGCATTTTCTCGACTACTCGATCAATCTCGTTATGATGACCGTAATATAAAAGACAGCCCAAGATGGTGTTTTCGCCAAATTCCCACTTAATCATTTCATCTACAATAAATGATATCTTCTCTGAGGAAATGACATTTGATTTCAAGGCATTGACAAGAATATTTAAGCTTTTTGCCTGGTATCTTTCTAATTCTCCTTTTTCTATAATCTGATTTAGCAAATGTTTAATAACTTCTGCCGGTAAATTTTCTCTAACAGAAATTTCAAAGGTATTAGAAGTAATATCCCTATCTTTAATCATCCGCTTTATGATAGCGATTAATAAATCAGTATTCATTTTAGAATTAATAGCTTCTAATAGGATATAATCATTTACTTTTTTGTAATTATTTATTAAATGTGTAATTACATTTTGGGAAATTTGATATGAAGTTGAAGATAGGATTTTGAGAGTTGTTTCATCCGCTTTTCCTAATTGAATAAGATCTTTTACAATTCGTTCAATTAAATCTCGAGGAAATTTATTTTTAATTGCTGTTTTAAGTATATTATTATCAACAGTTTTATTAATAATCGCACTATCTATAATTCGAGAAATGTAATGATCTGATAAACTGTAAAATAATATTTTCAATATTTTAGGATGTTCTTGAATCAAGAGTTTATTTTTTAAAATATTATCAACAATATCACATGTCATTTGATGAGGAAGGCAATCTAATTGCAATGTTTGCACCGTAACAGCATTTCTTTGTAACATGTTAGATACAAGATTTTGAAAATCTTCTTTTCGCACATATTCTTTGATATGATATAACATAAAAATTATCTTGTCATTTGCCAAATTCTTTGCAAGAATCCTTGTAATGATATCTCTAGTTAAATTTTTTAAACCAAGTGTCAAATCATGCTGCAATTTAGGGTTCTTAGAAGAAGGTTTGACATGATAACAAATTAAATCAAGAAGTTCTTCCTCGGGCAACTCGGATTGATTTAAAGTTGTTAATATAGTCAGTTGCATCCTTGCAAGGGCATCACTTATTATTTCATCATTACCAGAAGCTTGTCTGTGAAAGGTGATGAGCATTGCTGTTTCCTGATTAACAACATGATTTTTTAACATATTTTCAAAAATTGGAAATATAAATTCTTTATAATCAGAATTTATTAAGACTATTTTCAAAATTTCATTATCAACACAACCATTCCTTATTAATTCTTCTAATATCTTTATAAGTTTTTGTTTATAACTCTTTTTTAAAGAATAAATAGGAGCCACGTCGAGAAAATATTTTCTAGCATTGGCTAATTCTAATTCCCGTTTTTTTTCTTCAGAATTTTTTAAAAAAGGAAAAACATCACAAGCACTTTCAGGCAGATTACAACAGCATGAAGGTGGAATATAACCCGTGTATGTAGATAATTTTAAAGGAAGGGTCGTAAATTGATGTGTTATCAAATGTTTCCTTGCTACTTGATTAACTTTTTCATCAACTCCATTTGCAGATAGAAAAGTTTTTCTTGAAAAGAATAAGCCTGCAACGCAGCTAATCGGCAAAAAAGAAAATTTTAATCGCGACACACATACATTCATAATCATCCTAAAAAACTATCTCAAAATATTAGACCTCTTTCGAAACTCTCTTTGCTTGATAAAAAGAATCTTTTTGGCGTCTTTATTGCCTAATTTTTCGACCATATTTAACTCAATATGCTCTCAAAATTTGGCAATAAATCCATCCAAAAATCTTTCTTTTTATCAAGCAAATGGAGTTTCGAAAGAGGTCTATTATAAATTTATTTCCCTGGAAGGTGATAGTCATTAGTTTTGAAAATTTAATTTAATTGTGATTATGGCCACCACCGCCTGGAAGATGTGTGGGCGATTTTGTATTCGCCGCCGGTCCCGGCAAAGGCGAAAAACCAGGCGATGAGGCAGAGGATAGGGTTTGTATGCCAATAATATTCGGTTGCAAGAATGGCGACAGTTAAATGGGGAAAAAAAAGCCAGCCTAGCCAGCCCAAAAAACCAAAAGGGACTGTGGTGGCAAAGAGCATCGTCAATCGTGGAAAAAAAGTGATAAATATGAGGAAAAATATTCCATGTTCATGCCAAAAATCCATATTATTCTTCTTCCTTATCTAATGGTTTCATCCAAGGGAAAAATAAAACGTCTCTAATCGAGTGGGAATTTGTCATAATCATAATCAGTCGATCGATTCCAATGCCAATTCCCCCAGTTGGAGGCATCCCCTGGCAAATCGCTTCGATAAATTCTTCATCCAAGGGGCTTGCTTCTTCATCTCCGGCATCTCTTCTTTTTGCTTGTTGCTCAAGAAGGTTTCTTTGAATTTCCGGATCGTTAAGTTCACTATAGGCATTGCAGATTTCTTGTGAAATAATAAAACTTTCAAACCGCTCAACCAACCCCTCTTCTCTGAGTGTCGGATTGCGATGGGGTTTGCAAAGGGGTGTTGTCTCTATAGGGTGATCGTAGATATGATGGGGTTGAATAAGATGGGGTTCAACGATCACTTCAAATAAAGCTGCAATTAAAAGACCACGGCTTAAACTATTAAGTTTTTTTAAATCACAATGCCCACTTTTTTTGAGCATATCTTTCATTTGCTCATCGCTTAGTTTGTCGACATCCACAGAGCCATAATGCTTCAAACTCTCCTTCATGGTCATCCGTGTCCAAGGGGCTTTCATATCGATGTGAATCATTTCGCCGCCATCTGGAGGGGAGTAGGGGACGAGTGTTGATCCATAGAGGGAAATGCTTAATGTTTCAAAGAGCTTTTCAACAAAATCCATCATGTCTTGATAATCCCAAAAAGCAGCGTAGGCTTCAAGGAGGGTAAATTCGGGATTATGATTGCGGTCTATTCCCTCATTTCTAAACACCTTTCCTAGTTCATAAATCCGATGCATTCCACCCACAATGAGCTTTTTTAACGGAATTTCTAAGGAAATGCGTAAAAACATGTCCTGATCGAGGGCATTTAACTTTGTGATAAAGGGACGAGCTTCAGCCCCCCCATAGATACTTTGCAAAATGGGTGTTTCAACTTCAAGAAAATAGTTTTGCTGAAAATAATGACGGATCTGTTGGAGGATGTGAGACCGGGTGCGAAATAACATTCCTACGTCGGGATGAGAAATCAAATCTAACCATCGTTTGCGATAGCGCAATTCTTTATCTGCCAATCCCCCATGCTTATCAGCTAGAGGAAGAAGGGTTTTACATAAGAGGGTCACTTGTTTAGCAAAAATCGTTAGCTCCCCTTTTTGGGTTCTAAATAAATGCCCTTCAATACCTATGATGTCACCTAAATCCAGTTTTTTTTCGATAAATTTATAGGGGGTCAACTCACCCTCAACTCCCTTCAAATGAAAATCGGCAACTTCAGTAAGGTCTCTATTAAACATGACCTGAATTTTCCCCGTTTCATCTTGCAAATGGGCAAACGTATTTTTTCCCATCGAGCGGAAAAGAATGAGGCGTCCAGCGACTTTCACCGGCATGGTTGTTCCGGCCCCTGCATCATCGCTATGCCCAACTTCTGAATTGTTGAATTCTTGTTGGAGGATTAAAGCGGTATGCGTAGGGGTAAATTTATGAGGATAGGGTTCAATCCCAAGTTCTCGTATTTCTGCTAGTTTTTTTGTTCGATTTTGAAATTCATCCTGGTGGTGATATTCAGGGTATTTACTCATTAGACCTCTTTCATAACTTATTCATTTGGTGGTATATGGATAATGGTTGGAGCCTCGTTCTTAGTATAAACAATCCGGGCATAGGCTTGAAGTGTTGTCCATGCTAAAGCGATGAGGTAGATCGCACTCATTAAAATAAAAAATTTTGTCTGAAGATGCGAGTTTTTAAATGCTTTAATTGCTTGTTTCATTCCTATGCCTATACTGCTTGTGGCAGTATAATACTAAAAACTATTTTAGGACTCTACCAATTAAATCATAGTCGGCAACATCGGTAATTTCAACTTGATAGAGTTCTCCAAACGCTTTCACTTTTCTCCCATCATTGATGATCACTTGGCCATCGATATCGGGACATTGACCCATATGCCTGCCGATCATCAGGAGTTCTGTTTCCGGATGGTATCCTTCCACAAAGACGGGCATTTTCTTGCCAACCATTTTTTTGAGAAGTTTTTTAACAACCTTCTTTTGGACTTGCATGAGTCTATGATAGCGCTTTTCTTTAATCTCTTCAGAGATCTGGTTGGGCAGGGTATCTGCGTGAGATCCGGGCTCTCTTGAAAATTTAAAAATTCCCACGTTATCTAACGGATAGTCTTGGATAAATTGGACGAGTTCTTCAAATTGCTCATCGGTTTCTCCCGGAAAACCGACGATAAGACTTGTTCTGATCGAAACATTTGGAATCTCTTTGCGCAACAGGGTGAGTGTTTTGATGATATCCTCTCTAGATGTCGCGCGGCGCATTGATTTTAACATCGCATCATTAATATGTTGAATGGGCATATCGAGATAGGGGCAAATCCGTTGATCGCTCTTCATTAAAGCGATCAACTCAGGGGTGATTTCATCTGGATAAAGATAGAGCAATCGGAGCCAAAAAGATGTTTCTATTTTCAACATTTCTTTTAAAAGGTCCATGAGGGCAGAAAGATTTTTAGACCCTTGATCTTTTCCATAATCCCCTAGATCTTGAGCGATCAAAATAATTTCTTTGACCCCTTGATTGAGTAGAAGATTGAATTCCTTAAGAATTTGTTCTTTGCCTTTACTTTTCAGAGGGCCCTTGATTGTGGGAATAATACAATAAGAGCATCGCTTTCGGCACCCTTCAGCAATTTTTAAATAGGCAAAGTGTTTTGGCGTTGAAAGACGGCGAGGGACTTCCCCTGCCTCTAGATAACTTCTGGCAGAAGTGATCAGTTCCCCTTTTTGGGTTGATTGTACAGCTGTTAATATTCCAGTCACATCTCCAGAACCTAGTAAATAATCGATTTGTGGAAAGGCTTTTTTGAGAGGGTCGCTATGGGTTTGAACCATGCATCCTGTGACGATTAATTTTGCTGTTTCTTTCCTTTTTGACAACGTCTCATGGACGGCATCCATCGATTCTTGTCTCGAAGCTTCCAAAAAACCGCAGGTATTGATCACAATATAATCGGCTTCTTCTAATGTGGGTGCGACTTCATAGCCCGCTTGCAACAGAATTCCCAACATCACCTCGCTATCGACAAGATTTCTTGGACAACCTAAGCTAATAAAGTTAATTTTATTACCATCGAAACGGACATTCAAACTGCCGTCATTTTCACATGCATGGATGCTTGCTGTTTCGTTAGCATTGTTCTTTTCTTTTTTCTTATTAATCATTGGCAGCATGGGCGATTCCTTAAAATTTCTTTTTTTTAAAAATTTTATAATTATAAAATATTAAATTTCAAGGCTTTTCTTTGGTAGGGTCTTACTAAAATCCTTTGCCTGTGCCCGCCTCTCCCCGATTAAATTCGTTGGTTAGAAAGAGAGTGTTGTAGCAAAAAATCAATTTCCTTCAAAGTCCGATCAGGAAGGGGCGGGCACAGGCACAGAGCTAATTATCTCGGATAGCCCGGTCTGTAATAGCGTCCACTATTATTATAGGAGGCGCTGTCTGGGGGATAATTTGTATTGGGCAGGGGATAATAGGAGTTATAGTAGGGATTTGTCACAGTATGCGTTTCTCTAATTCCATATCTTGAGTAGTAGTAATCATTTATTCCCCACCAATCATCCATGTATTCAGGGCTTCGCTGCATATCTTCTAACCCGGGTCTCGTGGGCGGATCTCCAGCTTCATTCATACGCGTTGTTGTATCTGATTCACTGCGGGGAATAGTGACATAGGCAACGAGTGGTTGGCATAAAAAAAGAGTCGCAAGAAAGACCTTAATCATAGGGTACCTCTACACCTTGTGTACCATAGAAGTAGAATTTTTTAAATATTTTTCTTGTCAATCTATTAGGAATTAGCAATAAAGGGAATTGAGAGGGATGTATCTCTCTCGTTTATAAATTTTTAAAGGGGGATTCTATTATGGTTACAAACAAAAACCTAGGGAAAGGGAACGAGCGATGTGGTATTCACAACGGAGCTGGCCAAAAGTGCAGCGATGGGATATCTTCGAAGCAAGGGGATCAATCATGTAATCGCGATGCTGAGCGTAAAAATGGTCAACTCTACAAAGGGAATAAGCGCACTGGGGCATAATTCTAAAAAACACAAGGTTTGGATAAGGTTTCCTTATCCAAACCTTGTGTTAAACCTTTCTAGTGTCTAATTGCGTAAATTCGTTATCGTATTTTTGCAATTAGACACTAGGTTAAAAAAATGTCGAGCTCGGATCGATATCGATAAAGATTTTAATATCCTTTGGCCAAGAAATTGAGTGTTGGATATCGCGTATCGCCTGATTCAAAGAATACATCGTAGGCCCACGAATTAAGAATTGATAGCGAAAGCGATCTTTAATTTTTTTGTAACCAGAAGGTGAGACAGGATGTAATTCAAAATCAGAAGGAAGAGTTTCGACCAGCTTGCTTCTGAGGTTTGCAGCAATATTTTCAGTGATGGTCTGATGATCTCCCGAAAGAAGAATTTTTGCCATTCGGCAAAAAGGGGGGTATCGAAAATGTTTTCTCACTTCGATTTCTTCCTGAAAAAAAGCGATATAATCTTGCTGCGCTGCATGGCGAATAGTCGCATTACCCGGCATTGTCGTTTGAATAATCACCTCTCCAGGGATGACTCCTCTTCCCGATCTCCCCGCCACTTGAGTGATTAATTGAAACACATTTTCAGAAACGCGAAAATCTGGAATCATGAGACCTGCATCGCTATTAAGGACTCCCACAAGGGTCACCTCGGGGAAATGGAGCCCTTTCGCAATCATTTGTGTCCCTATTAACACATCTGCTTTTCCACTTCCAAATTCACGTAAAATTTTTTGATGGCTTCCCTTATGTTTGGTTGTATCGGCATCTATTCGCAATGTTCTAACTTTTGGAAAGATTGCATGAAGGGCTCTTTCGATCTGTTCTGTCCCAACCCCTCTAAATTTTAAAGGGCTTTTTCCACGGCAACTGGGGCATTCTTTAGGGGGAGGAGAGTAATTAAAGGAGCATAGATGGCACGTGAGACAATTTTCATTGAGATGAAAAGTCATTGGTAAATCGCAATGGGAGCATTTAATCGATTGGCCACACTCTTGACAAAGAAGGACAGTATGGTAACCTCTGCGATTTAAGAATAAAATGGTTTGCTCCCCTTGGTCTATTCGTTTTTCTATCCCCGATAGCAGTTTTTCTGAAAAATTTGTCCATCCTTTTGCTTTTTCAAATTCTCCTTTCATATCGACAACAGTGACTTGGGGAAGTGCGGCAGTTTCTGCCCTTTGATTTAATACACTAAGAATATACTTTCCGGAAGCAGCATTATAATAGCTTTCTAGGCTAGGTGTTGCGCTTCCTAAGATGACAGTGCTGTTTGTCAGTTTTCCTCGCATCACCGCGACATCGCGCGCTTGATAACAAGGTGAAAGTTCGTTTTGTTTGTACGATTGCTCATGTTCCTCGTCGACGATAATGAGCCCTAAATCGACAACTGGACTGAAAATTGCTGAGCGGGCGCCAATGACGATTTTTGCATTGCCAGAGCGAATCTGTTGCCATTCGTCATGCCTCTCTCCATCGCTTAATCGATGATGTAAAATGGCGATACGCTCTTTAAAACGACATCGAAATCTTTCTATTGTTTGCGCTGTAAGAGAGATTTCAGGGACCATCATGATGGCTCCTTTTCCCTGTTTTAAAGCGCTATCAATGGACTGAAGGTAAATTTCTGTTTTGCCGCTTCCGGTAATGCCGTATAGCAAATGTGTTTGAAAGAGAGTGTCATTCAGACTGGATTGAATTTTTTTTAAGGCAAGCGATTGACACTCATTAAGTGTTTTGGGTCCCGACATGAAATATTCTTCATTGATCAGGGGCGATCGATCAATCTTGACATTCTCTAAAATGAGAAGACCCTTTTTTGCTAAAGTATCGACGACTCCTCTCGATCCTTTTGTTTCCTCTAAGAGTTTTGAAAGAAAAATTCCTTTTTTTACTTTTAACATCGCATCTAAGATTAACGCTTGAGCAGGCTTTGTCGCCCTCAAAGTGATGCACATCTCTATCAGCTCTTCTCTTGTTTTTCCCCTCATCACAAACAATTGTTCTTTATGTTTCATTCCCTTTCTAATTGATGGAGGAAGCAAAAGTCGAAAGACATCTCGCAATGGAGAACAATAATAACGAGCAATCCATAATGCGAGCTGAAATAAATCTCGAGTAATAAGTGGAGAGTCCGAAAGAATATTTCCAATCGGTTTAATATTTGGGAAAGGGCTTTTATCCTTGAGGTCAATGACATACCCCTTTTTCATCGCTCCTCGCATGGGCACCTCAACTCTACTGCCGATGTGGATTAAAGATATTTTTTCGGTAGTAATGCCATAATCGAGGCTTTTATTGATAGCAACATCTAAGACAACTGTTGCTATTCCTGCAAATATTTCATTCATCACTCACCTCACGCACTTACTCGTGTGTCACTGCCTGATGACCTCAATTCATTGCAGATAGCTCTCCACAGGAGCGGTTTTAACTGAGGTTCCTTTAAGTACAAAGAGAGGTTTGAAAGAAGTAAAAGAGGTGTTTGATTAAAGTAGTGTTTTCCTTCTTGCGGGACTTCGCGATACCCTTCCATGAGTTCGGGATGAAGATAGAAATCATAGTCGCAAGCAATCATTAATTTTAATGAGGATGAAGTTAAAATGTCTTTCCATCCCGCCTCTTTTTTTATCTTATCAATGGGAAGGACAACAGCCGGGGAAAAACGAAGAGTCATTGCCTTAGCAATATTTTTTAAAAACAAAAGCTCTCTTTCTTGTTCATTAAATGATAAAATGATGATTTGATAGTCATTTTTTTGTTGAAGCCAAGTTTCCTTATTTCTTTTGGCTATGCGATCGCAAGGGACTATTTTGCATAGTGGCCAATCGTTAAAAAGAGATTGGCATAGGTTCCACCATGATTGCAGATCGATTTTGGCTGGGGTGGCGCTCGTTTCTAAAATAAATTGTTTGGCGGTTTTAGTCGCTGCAATTTCTGTTAAAAATGGAGCACTTGCTGCCTGCGGGACAATGTCCGTCTGGTTTTGCTCCTTATTCTTAGTTAGGGCCTCTCGAGCTATAGCTCCGCGCTCAGTTTTTTCTTTTTGAGGTTCTTCTTTTATTCTAGAAACGGCGGTTGAAGGCGATAAATTGACGCAATCTTTTGAGCCATAATCGCTAATAATCGGGGGTGCCTTCACCTTTTGGGAATGTTCACCCCCGATTGTTAGCGATTCTAACTCAAAATCTTGCATCACTTTATCGCCTTGAACTGCCGTTTCTAGGTTTAATAGGGTTTTCATCTAACTAGTACGCTGTAAAGATTAAATTCAATCTTTACAGTGTACTAACGCGATCATTAATATCGAAATGTCAGCCGGCGAAACCCCTGAAATTCTTTGAGCTTGACCCACTGTTCTGGGCGAATGTTTACTCAATTTTTGGATGGCTTCAGTGCGAAGTCCTTTAACAAGGGTATAATTAAAGGCTTCCGGGATGAGTAAATGCTCAACATGCGATAACTTAGCGACCTCTTGAGTTTGCCTATCGATATACCCGGCATATTTTAAGTTGAGCTCAATTTGAAAATTAATTTCTTGTCCAAAATCTTTGATTGATTCCGGATAATATGCAAGTAAGGAAGCATAACTATTTTCTGGGCGGCAAAGGAGCTGGGCAAGGGTATATCCCTTTCCATCCACCTGTTTATAAATTTTAGTTAGCCGCTTGCTTTCCTCTTCAATCGCTTCTTTTTTATAAATCACCTTTTGATAGCGGTCTGCATCGATGATGCCGGCCGCATAGCCGTGATGGCGCAGCCTCAAGTCTGCATTATCTTGCCTTAACAATAAGCGGTGTTCCGCCCTGCTTGTAAACATGCGATAAGGCTCGTCCAAACCCTTTGTCACAAGATCGTCGATCATCACGCCGATATAGGCTTCGGAGCGCTGTAAAATCAGAGGAGGCTTTCCCATGACCTTATAAGCGGCATTGATTCCGGCAATAAGCCCTTGGCCGGCTGCTTCTTCATACCCCGATGTGCCATTGATTTGGCCGGCTAAAAATAAGCCTTCAATCTTTTTGCACTCTAATGAGGAATTGATTTGGCCGCTAATGACATAATCATATTCGATAGCATAAGCCGGCCGCATAATTTCAGCATCCTTAAGCGCTGGAATACTCTGAATAAAACGCATTTGAACGTCAAAGGGAAGGGAAGAAGAAACCCCATTGACATATACTTCCTCTGTTTGAAGACCTTCGGGTTCTAAAAAGATTTGATGTCTTTCTTTGTCTGCGAATCGGACCACTTTATCTTCAATCGATGGGCAATAGCGCGGCCCAATCCCTGTGATTTTTCCGGAATACATCGGAGAGCGATGAATATTTTCCAAAATAATTTTTTTTGTTTCTTCTGTAGTGTAGGTGATGTGACAAGAGACTTGAGGTAATCGAGGAATCCCTTCATCATCAAAAGAGAATGTGACTCCGGGGTCTCCCGGCTGCTCTTCTGTTAATTGATAATTGATAGAGCGTTTGTTAATTCTAGGAGGGGTTCCTGTTTTAAGCCTGCCTAATTTTAAGCCATATTTTTCTAGGCTAGCCGATAGTCCAACTGAGGGCTGGTCTCCGGCTCTTCCACCGGAGTAATTCGTTTCTCCGATATGCAAGAGGCCGCGCAAAAAAGTTCCTGAGGAAAGGACTATGGTTGAGCAATGATAAAGAATCCCTTCTTTGGTAACGACTGCAGAAACCTTATCATTGACAATCAAAATATCTTCGATCGTTCCCTGTTTGATTTCTAAATGGGGAGTCTTTTCTAGGCGATGTTTCATTTCAATCTGATAGGCCATCTTATCAGCCTGGGCTCTTGGCGCCCAAACGGCAGGACCTTTTGTGGCATTTAGCATGCGATATTGAATGCCAGTGATATTTGTCACTTTTCCCATCAAGCCGCCTAAGGCATCGATCTCAAGAACAATGTGCCCTTTTGCTATCCCGCCAATAGCTGGATTACAACTCATTTTGGCAATTGTATCTAAATTCATTGTGAGCAGGAGGGTGCGCAATCCCATGCGGGCTGAGGCATGAGCCGCCTCGCATCCTGCATGACCGGCTCCTATAACGATGACATCATAATGGGTTGGATATTTCCACATAGTTTGGAGAATAATAGATAAAAAAAATCATTCGCGCCCGTGCTCGTGCCCGTGTCCCTGCCCGAAAATAGAAAAAATCAGGCACGAGGACGGTTAGAGGGTAAAGGGCACGAGCAAAGGGCGCGAATGCTTAATTCCTAATATTACCTTTTAATTGCTCTTGTGCCGATCTCTTCGGCTGCGCTTCTTGCGCTTATGCTTCGCAATTTTGTATTTGCGCTTCTTTTTTACAGAAGACATAGTTTCTCCACTTACTTATATAGATTCTAGAAATAGAAATATCTTATTAAAATAGCGAAAAAAAGTAAAGAAGTCTCTTTTGTTAATCATGCCAATGTTGTAAATAGGAATTATACCTCTGATGTAAAACTGGCATTTGCTAATGAGAGGTATACCGAAACAACTTCAACATTTGGCTTTCGCGCAGCTCAAAAACCAAATTTTGAAATTGTTTCGGTATATAAAAAGGAGAGAAAAAATGTTTTTAGATGACATTCCTATCAATTTGTTAGGAGTTTTAGTTGCAGCTATCCTTTATTTCATTATTGGCCTTATCTGGTATGCTCCGTTTGCTTTTGGCAGAAAAAAAAACCGAGATGAAAAAGATATTCCCATTGAAAAGGAAACTAGGATAGGCGCCTACCTAGGTGAAATGATTGTCGCACTCATTATCGCTTATATTTTAGCTCTTTTCATACAAATCAGCCAGGCTGCCGAATTTGTGGAAGGCGTTATGGTATCGGTTTGGATTTGGCTTGGCTTTGTTGCCACAACCCATTTTTCAGCAGTTTTATGGGCAAGGAAAACGTTTGGGCATTTCATTATTCATGCGAGCTTCATGTTAGTTGGTTTTATAGCCATGGCATGTGCAATTATGTATTTTGGATTTTGAAATTTTTTTTATTTTAAGATTTTAGATAAGAAATATTTGCATGAATATTAAAAAAATATTTTAATGATAAATGGATATTAAATTAAAGGAGGTCGTTTATGACACAAAATGATGACTCGAGTTATACGGATATGACCCATAGTCACTCAAACCATGGTGAGGAAGGGGGTTCTAATCTTTTTGAAGATAAAGAATTAAACAAATCTGTTTGGCCAACATCGAACAATAAGAAAAGAAGCAGCGCAAAACGCTCAACAGCATCTAAAGCTGGTTCAAAAAAAACAACAAGTTCTAGCAAAAAAAGCACAGCAAGTGCAAAGAAACCTGCAACAGCTAAAAAAAGCTCAACTGCAAAGGCAAAAGTGAGCCCTAAAAAAGGTGCGGCTTCCAAAAAGGCAGCGCCAGCTAAAAAAGCAGCGGCTGGAAAGAAAAGTTCAAGTGGTGCAAAAAAAACATCACCTGCAAAAAAAGCTTCTCCTGCTAAAAAATCAAGTTCTGGATCAGCAAAAAAACCCATCAAGAAAGCAGCAAGCGCAAGTCGATCGACAAAAAAGAAAGCTGCAACAGGAACTAAAAAAAGCGCATCTTCAAGTAAAAAAGCGCCAGCAAGAAAATCTTCAACCACTGCGAGAAAAGGGGCCAGTTCCTCTCGTTCTAAAGCAGCCGCAGGCAAAAAAGTGGGAGCAGCGAAAAAATCGCCAGCTAAAAAAGCCGCTCCTTCCAAGAAGGCAGTGTCTAAAAGCCGTTCGCCTTTATCCGCGAGTAGAAAATCTTCTTCATCAAGCGGAAAGAAATCTTCTTCTTCTAAATCCCATTCTGCTAAAAAAAAGGGAGGCGCAAAGAAGAAGAGCAGTAAAGGTCTTCTAGGGTCTATTTTTTCATTTTAAATAAAAATTGACTGTTTCAATAAGATCGCTAAGAAATTAGCGATCTTATTTCATTCTTTTCAAAGCTTGAGCTAAGTTGATCCCTTTTCCTAAGAACCTGAGATTAACAGGTTCTAAAACCGGCTTAAAGAGATCGCCCACTTTATTAAATCTTTTAAGCGCTGTTTTTATAGTAAAATCTGTCGGATGGAGCCCTTTTTTGACTTCGCTCCATTTAAGTGGCGTTGATACTGGGGCTCCTGGTAAAGGGCGAATAGAATAGGGGGCGGCTACGCTTTGGCCAAAATTATTTTGTAAATAATCCAAATACACTTTTTTTTGCCTTTTAGAAGGGCTTCTCTCTAAAGAAGTGATCTCGGGCAGTCTTTGATGCGCCATGTAAACGATCATATTTGCAAACTGTTTGACCTCTTCAAAAGGATAGAGGGCACCCATGGGGACATAGATGTGAATGCCTGTTGCTCCCGATGTTTTACAGACACTTGGTATTTTAAATTCTTCCAATATTTCATGGACTGCGAGAGCAGCTTCAATCACTTGATCAAAGGAAACATCTTCTGGATCTAGATCGATAATCAGATAATCCGGCTGCATGAGATGTTGAAATCTTGAGCTAAAAGGGTGAAACTCAATGCATCCGAGATTAGCAGCAAACAAAAGGCTTTTTTCATCCTCAATAAAAAGATAGTGCACACTTTTTTTATCGTGCTGGATACTTTCTGTTCTTAGCCATTTGGGAATATTGCCAGCCTCTTTTTGATAAAAACTCTCTCCTTCAATGCCATTGGGATAGCGTTTTAAAATTTGAGGCCGATCGATGAGGTAGGGGAGGATTAACGGAGCAACCTGGTGGTAATATTCGATCAGATCCCCTTTGGTATACCCATCTTTGGGCCAATAGAGTTTATCTTGGTGGGTTATACCGTCCTCTAGTTGAAATTTCCCATTTGGACTTGCTACGGCTTTGCCAAATCGATCCTCCTCGTCACCCTTCCCAATTTGGGAAGGGCTTCCTCGTTCGGATACGCAAGGCTCGATTTGGCTTTGCCTCGCTGAGTCCAAATGGGAAATTTCAACTAGAGGACGGTATAATTCAAGATTTTCATCTTTTCGCGATCCTTTCAAAGATGCTGATTCTAGAAGTTTTTTTTCTTTTTTTGGAGATTTCACAACTTCCTCGGTTGAAAGAACCTTTTCTTTTGAACGATCAATGAGAGGGGCTTGAGTGGCATAAGCATCCTTTGTTTTTATTAAGAGCCATTCATTCCCTTTCCCCTTTAAGCCCATATCTACCACTATAAATCCAAAAGATAACTGTAATTATCTGTGTAGCATTTTTGATTAAATATGTGTAGCTTTTGCTGAAAAGATAGAAGATAACTGTCATCTGTATTTGACATTTTTCATAAATAATTGTAAAGTATAGTTTACAGAATAAACCTAGAAAAGGAAATAAAATGCTTGAAGAGCTTTTTGCCATTCATCGCGAAGTCATAGCTGCAACGACAACCAAAATAAGGCGTTACTTATATGATCTAATCCATTGGGATGCTCAAGCCATCTGTATTTTAGGTGATAGGGGGGTGGGTAAAACGACTCTGATGTGTCAACGGTTGCTTGAGGAATACAAAACAGTTGAACGAGCTCTCTATATTTCAGCAGACAATATTAATGTAGCTGGTAGAGGGTTATTTAAAATTGCTCAAGAATATTTTCTCTATGGGGGCGAGGCACTTTTCATTGATGAGGTCCATAAATACCCAAACTGGTCGATTGAAATTAAAAATATTCTCGATACTTTTAAAAATTGCAAAATTGTCTTTTCGGCTAGTTCATCCATTGATCTCAAATTAAGCAAAGGAGATCTCTCAAGGCGAGTTGTTTACCACAATTTACTAGGTCTTTCATTTCGTGAGTTTTTGCATATTCACGAAGGAATTTTATTCCCCTCGCGAACACTCGATGAAATTTTTAAAAATCACGTGAATATTGCTGAAGAGATGAGTTCGATAAAAATTCTCAAACTATTCAATATTTATCTTTCACATGGATACTATCCATTTTTCACGGAGGGATTTGAGGATTATCTGTCCAAATTAAATAATGTCATTGAAAAAGTGATTTTCGAAGATATCGCAGTCATTTTCAACTTGCGTCAAACAACCTTGCCCATTTTAAAAAAAATACTCTGGCTAGTTTCTACTACAGAGGGTTTAACGCCAAATATTGATAATATAAGTTCTAGCCTTGGGGTTTCAAGAGAAATGGTGTACAATTGTCTTGAACACCTTGGCCAATCAGGACTTTTGCATAATCTTTATCCAGCAGCTGAGGGGATGAAACTCATAAGAAAACCCGGCAAGATTTATCTGAATAATACGAATTTACTATGGGCAATTAATGGTACTTTAAAAAGAGATAGTGGAATTGGGGGGGCAAGGGAAACCTTCTTTGCAAATCAGGTTTCGTCTCTTCATAAAATTTCTTTACATTCTCAAACAGATTTCCTTATCGATGACTATTATAGCATTGAAGTTGGCGGAGCAACTAAAAACTTTGATCAAATCAAAAATTTGGATAATTCTTATCTGGTTGTAGACGGGATTCCTGTAGGCTACAAAAACAAAATCCCTTTGTATCTGTTTGGGTTTTTGTATTGATATCCCGAGTTTTCGCGATTCTTTTGGGAAACATTTTAAATTTTCATCGAATCGCGAGAATCGCAGGACGAGGCCCTTTTCATTGACCTTGACGCAATCAACCAGGTTCAAATGGTGTTCTATCTCCTAATTTTTTATTTTCTTGATCTGTTCTTTTGGCCCAATCTCCGAGTTTTATATCGCTTACAATACTTTCTTTTTCTTTTCCTTGCTTAGCTATTTCGGATCTTACTATTCCTGCGCGATCATTTAGATCTTTGATATTTTTTTCAGACTGTTTTTCATCTTCCTCAAGTTTTTTATTATGGAAAGCCAATATGAGTGATTTAATATCGATTTGAGTCCATAAAGCATCCACAGCTTCTTTTATGTCTTCATCATCAGAATCTATTTCTAAGCTTAGTTTTTCTGTTTTTGGATCATATGTTGGCGTGGTCTTTAAATGATTTTTTGCTAAGCTTTCTTCTTGTTCTGGTTGAGACACTTTAATTTTTGAATCAGTTTTAAAAGAGCTTATAAATGCAACTTTTAATTCCTCTCTTATATCTGCTAACTCTTCTTGAGTAATATTTTTTGTGATGACCATATGGTCGAGGGCGTTTAGAATAATATTTTCAAAATCTTTTTCTGTAAAATTTTCAAAATTAGATTGGCCTATAGCGCATTGTAAGAGAGCGTTCTGTATAACAAATAGTAGTAATTCCTCTTGCGAAACGTTGATCCCTTTATTTTCAAAAATAACATGCAAATTTTTAACGCTATTAAATGCTCTTTCCATAAAACTAGTCATTTTTTCTGCATCTGTAATTCTTTTTTGGATGATGAGAATTCTGTTTAACAATGCTGCTCTTTTTGTTTTAGGAAGACTGGAACGAAGGGTTTTTTCCATTTTCTGACTTGGGTCCACTTTAGTTCGGTCTGTTGTTTTAACAGAATTTGGGTTTCTCTTTTCTTCTGTTTTTTCATCATCTACTGGTGGTGGGCCAGATTTAATCGGATTCTCATTGACGAAGTTGTTTATACTATCAGTTTTTGAAGATAATTCTGATATACGACCCTCTAGCCCTTTTTTTTCTAAAAAGGTAGTGATTGTATTTTGTAGTTGTAGATTATGGGTATAAACTTGACCTGGTTTTTTTATCTTTGTACCATCCTCTATTGTAAAATTTCTTCCTATCATTACTCCTGAGAGATTCTCTCCCGCAATTGGTGCCTCGGCTGGAACAGCTGAAGGGATAGAAACATCTTTTCTTTCACCTATTGGGTCAGGCATACAACCTCCTAGATTAAACATTCTTATTATCATTGTAACATTTTTAAAATAAAAAACAGTTAATGTTTAATTTAAGTTATTGTTAAGAATTAAAAGCTTGCCTATTATTTCTTAGATTTAGCTGGATGCAGTATCCATGTGGATTTTTTTCTTTTTTTTCTTTTTTCCGTTTGTTCTTTTTGCTGAAATTGAACAATTAAAACTTCATATCCTTTCTAAAATACCCCACTCCCTCCCCGCATTTACGCAAGGGTTGAGCATTGAAGAAGATCACCTCTATGAAAGCACAGGTCTTTATGGGCAATCCAGTGTCCGGCAGATCGATCTTTCTACGGGAAGGGTGATCAAATTTTCATATGTATCTAAAGAGTTGTTTGGGGAGGGGCTCGCCGCTTTAAGTGATAAAATCATTCAAGTTACATGGAAAGAAGGAAAAGCACTTATTTATGATCGTCTTTCTTTTAAATTAGATCATACGATCACTTATAGCGGTGAAGGGTGGGGGTTGTGCAAAGAGGGGGAAAATCTTTGGATGAGCAATGGCACATCGCTTCTAACTGAAAGAAACGGCAAAACGTTTCTTCCTCTTAGGACTTTAAATGTGGTTTATCATGAAAAACCGTTACTTTTCTTAAATGATTTAGAGTCGGTTGGAACACATCTATTTGCTAATGTATGGGGGGAAAATGTGATTGTCCGCATCGATAAAGGGACAGGAAACGTCACCGCTGAAATCGATGCCGCCCCATTATTAGGCCAGTTGGGGGGCAGAAAGCTTAGTTCTGATGAAGTATTGAATGGTATCGCCTATCGAAAAAAAACAGACACTTTTATTTTAACAGGTAAAAACTGGCCTTATTTTTTTGAGGTGAAATTTGTCCCTTGAAGAAGTAAAAAACTATTTAAATCGAAGATTTGGGCAGGAAAGCAATGAGTTGCATGCCATCCGCGCACATTCTTTACATACTCAGCTTCCGCAAATTCATATCCCTATCTATTTAGGGCGCATTCTTTATTTACTTGCTAAAATTCAACGCGCTAAGAAAATTTTGGAAATAGGGACTTTAGGGGGGTATAGCACTGCTTGGCTAGCGAGCGCTTTGCCGAGCGACGGGCATCTGATTTCATTGGAACTCGACCCCTTTCATGCGGATATAGCGCGCAAGAATCTCGATCAAAACGTGAAAATATTATCGGGGCATGCTGTGGATCTTTTGGCTAAACTTTATCATGAAAAGGAAGGCCCTTTTGATCTCATTTTTATCGATGCCGACAAGGAAAATTATTCCCTTTATCTCGACTGGTCTATTCAATTGAGTCGTCCGGGGACTTTAATTTTAATTGATAATTTAATCCCTAAGGGAAACACCATTGGAACCCCTTCAAACGAGGAAGGAAAAGCGCTGTATCTGTTTAATGATTATTTAGCCCAGCATCCAAGAATTGAAGTAGGGGCTTTTCCAACTATCGTTGGAGACGGGAGATGCGATGCATTTGCCATGGCGTACGTGAAATAATGACTTGCAAAAAGTGTTGTTTTTGGTTAACATTTGATATCAAAAAATAGGTTGGAGACATTGTGAAAACTATATTGATTAGCCTTTTCATGGTTTTTGTTTTTCAATGTTCTTCTCTTCCCATTGTATACCCTATCTTTGATTCACAAGAAGCCCACATTCCTAAAAACTTTCGACTCATGTGTTTTTCCTCAACAGAAGGGCATTTAAACCCTTCTCAGTTTAATGGGCTTGGGTTAAAAGAAATGCGTATTTCGGGCAGTGGACAGTTTTCTGAAGAAACACTTAAAAACATGATTCAGCTTTTACCCATCTTACCAACATCCTTGCCAACATCCTTGCCAACATCCTTGATTGTTGTTGATTTAAGAGAAGAGTCGCATGGTTTTATGAATGGGCTCCCGATCAGTTGGACAAATGGCGAAAATTCAGCAAATCTTAAAAAAAACCAGTTTCAAATCGAATTGGATGAATATCAAAGGCTGGAGTCGGCGATTAGATCGAAGCAAATTGATATTCATCATTTGGGAGAATCAAGCAACTGGCTTGTCGCAAGGGTTGAAACAGAGGAAGAATTAGTCAAAAGCATAGGAGCAAAATATTTTCGTTTGCCAGTGACTGATCGCCATCGACCAAGCGATGACATTATCGACCGGTTTATTAATTTTATACAAAGTTTGACAGAGGATGACTGGGTTCATTTTCATTGTAAAGGCGGGAAGGGGAGAACGACGACTTTTCTTATTCTTTGCGATATTATAAAAAATGGTCGATCTCTTTCATTAGATGAAATCTTGGAAAGACAACATTTAATTGGGGGGGTTGATCTCACCTCTACTGAAAAATTGAGTGAAGATCGAACAAAAAATGCTGAAGAGCGCATTGAGTTTATTCAGCTTTTTTATCGCTATTGCAAAGAGTTTTCCGAAGATCAAATCAAATGGTCAGAGTGGATTTCATCACTATGAATATCTTTCAAAACCTCATTCGCTTGATAAAAAGAATCTTTTTGGCATTTTTATTACTCACTTTTTTTCTTGAAGCAGCTGAATTACAAAAATTAACGCTTGATGAAAAAATTGGACAATTGCTTTTAGTCCATTTTAATGGGGAAGAAGCTAATGAAGAGGCTGCTTTTCTTATTAAGGAATTGCAGGTCGGGGGAATCGTTTATTACAATTGGGCAAACCGGTTGGAAGACCCGGAACAAGTAAAAAAATTAAGCAGCGATTTACAACAGCTCGCAAGCCAAACGCCAAAGAAAATACCCCTATTCATTGCAGTTGATCAAGAAGGGGGAGTCGTCAATCGTTTAAAAAACGGCTTTACTCAATTTCCCGGAAATTATGCCCTTGGAAGAACTGAAAATTATTTTTGGGGAGAAGAGGCTGCACGGGTGATGGGAGATGAGCTTAAAACTGTTGGAGTGAATTTAAATTTTGCTCCTGTGATTGATGTTTATACTGAACCCAAAAACCCTGTCATTGGAATTCGATCTTTTAGCAATGACCCTAAAAAAGTCACAACATGGGGAGAGGCTGCTCAAAAAGGGTATCAAAGGGCTGGGATAATTCCGGTTCTAAAGCATTTTCCAGGTCACGGAGACGTCACTAAAGATTCTCATGAAGATCTTCCCACGATTTCTAAAAATTTAAATCAAATAAACGAAATTGAACTCTATCCATTTCGTGAATTAGCCTCTCAGGCAGACATGATGATGACTGCTCATCTCATGGTTCCGGCATTAGATCCAAAAAACTGCATCACTTACTCAAAGAAAGCCATTACCGATCTATTAAGAAATCAACTTAAATTCAATGGAGTCATTGTCACCGATTCCCTCGCCATGCAAGGGGCTTTTGTTCAATCTTCTTCTCTTGAAGAAAGTCTGCTTAAAAGTTTAGAGGCGGGGCATGATCTGTTATTGTTGGGAGGAAAACAACTCCTTGCTTCACAAACAGGTTTTGAATTTAGTGTAAAAGACATTAAACAAGCCAAAGAATTCCTTATTAAAGCTGTAAGAGAAGGGAAAATCTCAGAAGATCGGATCGATGAATCTGTGGCTCGAATTCTTGCTCTTAAAGAAAAATATCGCCTCGAAAAGTGTTGCTCCTTGCGCACAATTGATAAAACAAATTCCGGCTTGCTTGCTAAGAAAATTGCAGAAAATGCCCTTAAGCCCATTAAAGGCGATCATTTTCAAATCGATGACTCCTTTCAAATCGTCGCCCCGGAATCCTTGCGCGAAGATTTAAAGCAAACGGATTGGAATCAATACCCCATTCTTTTTTTTAAACGAGCAGATGAAATAGAAATCAAAAAAGATAAAATTTGCTTATTTTCTTACAATGCTTGGAAGTCAGTAGATATGATTTCTTGGTTTCAGAAAAGTAAAAAAGATAAATATATCGCTCTCATTGTTGTGCGCGATCCCATCGATGCAGACATTTTTCAAGATGCCGATTTTATCTTAAATACGTATAGCCCGGTCCCTTGTTCCCTTCAAGCGGCGCATGAGTTCCTAAAAAGATAACTTGACAACAACCCTTAGAATCTGTTATACTTATGGCTAAGAACCTGTTCAGAGTCTCAGGTTCTAAGTTCTTTTTTCGTTGAAAGGTTCGATGAAAAAGAGATGAACAGAACAAAAGGAAAATATATGCCATTCAAGGTTTGGAGGTCTTTTATCAAGCAAATCGATCGTCAATGTTCAGTTCTTTCTTTTCATCATCGCCATCATCATTTTATCCCCTTGCTAAATGCTAAATGCGAATTGCTAAATGCGAATTTTTGAATCATTTACTCTTTAAATTTTAGACGAAAAGGACGCACATCATGGATATCCCTGTTTTTATAGGAATTTTAGCGGTTTTACAAATCGTTTGTTTATGGGCCGGTAAAAGAGCCTCCTCTCAACTTAAAAATCAAGAAGACTATTTTTTAGCAAGTAAAGAGGTTCGCTTCTTCCCTTTGCTGATGACCTTTGTCGCCA
The DNA here is from genome assembly GCA_025451995.1 of Parachlamydiaceae bacterium. Taxonomy (GTDB): domain Bacteria; phylum Chlamydiota; class Chlamydiia; order Chlamydiales; family Parachlamydiaceae; genus JANWJE01. The sequence continues at coordinate 35,043 of JANWJE010000054.1, forward strand.
CTCAAATTGGCGGAGGGCTTGTATTAGGAGCTGCTGAAGAGGCTTATCGCTTTGGATGGACAGTATTGCTTTATCCTTTGGGCGCTTGTTTAGGATTTGTCGTGCTCGCCTTAGGTGTCGGAAGAAAACTCGCGCGTTTTCCAGTTTCAACCGTGCCTCAATTATTAGAGCTCGTGTATGAATCGCGATTGCTTAAACAAATAGGCTCGCTTCTTTCGATTATCTCTTTGTTTATGATCCTCATGGCACAAGTGATCGCTTCGCGAAAATTTATGATGAGCTTGGGTGTTGATCAATCCACCCTCTTTTTATTATTTTGGGGAGTTGTCATTGTCTATACAGTCATCGGCGGTTTAAAGGCTGTGGTTTCTATCGACATTATCCAAGCTTTATTTTTCATCGCTGTCTTTGCATGCGGGCTTGGGTTTATTCTCTATATGTCCCCTCTTAGTCTTCCAAGTGTCATTGAAGGGGGGTGGACAGGGGATGCTTTTGATTTTGAACCTGCAAAGTTGAGTGGTTGGCTGTTAATGCCTCTTCTTTTTATGGTCATTGAACAAGATATGGCACAGAGATGTTTTGCTGCAAAATCGCCAAAAGTTGTTACAAAAGCTGCAGCTTACGCGGCATTGTTTACCTTTCTCATCAGTGTTATCCCTGTCTTTGTTGGAATATTGGGCAAACAAATGGGCATTGTCGTCCCGGAGGGGTCGAGCGTATTTATGGATGTCTCAGAGCAAATGACAAATCCCTATATTGCTGCCTTTATTGGCTGTGCAGTGTTGATGGCTGTTTTGTCCACTGCGATTTCTTTGCTCAATGCTGTCAGCTCTAACTTGAGTCAGGACTTTAATTTTGGAAAGAGTGTTCAATTATCGAGACGAATCACTGCAGGTCTTGGCCTTGCAGCTGTGGCAGGCTCTTTTTTTGCCGGTCAAATTGTCGACTTACTCATTCAGAGTTATGAACTTTCCGTGTATTGTCTATTTATTCCGGTATGCATTGCGCTGTTCAAATCTCGAGTTCCCTCTCTTTTTGCTTGGCTTCCCTTTATAGGGGGGGCTGTTGGATTTATACTCACTCGTTTTGTTGTTTTTGAAATCATGCCAAAAGAGATCATCGCGCTCCTCCTTTCAGCGCTCGGCCTTTTGATAGCTTGGGCTTTGAGTAAAGCCTGCGTTAAAAGGGTTGAAGAGAAAGAAGGGACAATCGTTTTGCTGTAATTAAAGTTTTGTTAATTAATTTTTTACAAAACTTTAATTTAATTATTATAATTAATTAAAATTAAATTATGATAATAAATTAAATATTTAAGCAAAAAATAGAGGGGGATATATTTATGAATACAAGCCCTATTCCAAGTGCGGTTCCATCAAAAAAAACTGATTTTAATCCCGAAACTTTTGCAACTCAAGTGCAGAAGAAGTGGAAGGTTATCAGTCGTACAAGTGAATCCATTATTTTAGAGCCTAAGCAAAGTGCTGATTTTCCCAATGGTCATGAAGCTTTATTGAATCGATTGAATAAATTAGGCTACGATAATTTTAGAATTTCTCTTCATGGCGAACATCAGTTTGAAGTTTATAAGATCGAAAGCAATAAAGAAAAAGTGATAGAGAAAATGGGGAAACTTGAAAAAGAGATCACAACTTTAAAAGAAGAAATTCAAAAAAATGTTCGGGATTTTCAGAATGTAACAGCGAAATTGGCAGAAGAATCGGAAAAAGGTAATTCAGGCGAAGCTAGGAAACTACTCGATCAGGCGAAAAAATTATCGGAAATCATAGATGGAAAAACAAACAGATTCAATAATTTGATAATAGAATATAAAAGGCATGAATTTACGTTAAATGTCAATCTTGGTGGTTTTAAAGATAAAGCGCGCGCTGAATTGGATGAAGAATTTTAAAAATGAATAGCTGAGGTTTAATTAGTATTATTGCAGTCGAAAGACTGCAATAATGGAGACTTTTGCAATTACCTCTTAATGTCTTTAATTTTTTATCTACGGTGGTCGCCGCCATGATGGTCGGCGCCGCCACGACCCCCTCTAAATCCCCCTTCGCCTCCGCGAAAGCCGGCTTCTCTGCCGCCGCCCCAATTGCCATGTCCTTCACCCCCGTGCCAGCCGCCATGCCAACCTTCGCCGCCATGCCAATTGCCATGCCAGCCATCGTGCCAACCGCCTCTCCAATGCCCGCCATGCCAATTGCCATTCCAATAGGGTCTCCCACTCCAGTAGTTTGCCCAATAGCCATTCCAAGTGGGACCTACATAGTAGCGTGCGCCATTATTCCAATAGTAGCCTTCCGGATTTACCCAGTAACCATTATACCAAACATATCCTGTACCAAGTGTTGGAAAATAGATGCTTGCATTAGGGCCTGCCCAATTTGCATTCATATCTACTCCCCCGATGGACGGGTCATAATAAACTGTTTGCTGGAAAGTATTTCCATTGCTGTCCACAATTGTCGCTTCGATCGGTTGTGCGCTATTCATGCCTGCTTGATCAAAAACAACAACTGCTGCATCGATATTCCCTATGAGAACCAATGCAAAAAAATAAAGCATTTTTTTCATTCTAATCTCCTAAATTGAAAAAATTGATTGCGATCGGCTTTATTAATAATTAAAATTTGATTTAAATGAAACTTCTGATTGAACGAAAATTTTACTTGGATAGCTTCTTAATTTAGAATACGTGCGGTAAAGAAGGGTTGGGTATTCTCTTAAGCATCACTAGGTAAGCATTATGATTAGAATAAAATTCTTCACGTGAAATCTCTCGATGATATGGAGATTTAACATACATATCATCGCAATGATAGAATGTATCGCCAATTTTTATATTGGATGTATAATGTCCTCCATCCTTTGTGCCGGTATGCATGACATATCCGGTAATTTCATATTTAAATGGTTCTGTGTTGTCATCCATTAAATAGGGTGTCATATCGATCACCCCGTCCTTTGGAAAAACGACTGCCTCGTTGAGTTTAAAAGTGTTACCGGAATATGGATCATTCATAAAACGACAAAGATGGAGCGTGAGAGTTTCCGGCAGAGATAAGAGTTTAGGTTGTGTTTCATATGGCAGGATGTAGGTCTTTCCTTTAAGGGTAAAATCTCTTTTTTCTTCCTCACCTTTAGAGGTTTCTGCTATTTCAGGAGAGAAAAATTGATCCAAGATTTCAATGAGATCGGTTTTTAAATTATTTCCCAATTGGTATAATTCATACGCGACAGAAAATAGATCCTCTTCCTCTTCAGTTGTTATTTTCTTTAAGCGATCAATTAAAGAATCGAGATTAAGCTCTTTGCTATTTTTTTTCTCCAAATAAGGGATGAGATGTTCGATCAAAGAATTTCTATCATCGATAGACGAGTCTTCCTCTGTCAGCAAGGGAATGAGCAATTGAGTGAGTTCTTTGATCGCATGATTGATAAACACATTTTTTTTAAAGCGAAGCTCTAGTTTATACACTGTATCAGCGGGGCGGATTGTTATTCCCTTCTCGTTTTCGATCTCTTGAGTTGCTCGGTCGACATCGGCAACTTTAAAAGAATCTCCAAGCACATCATTGATTAATCTCACGACTTCTGCAGCATCTTGTTGTGTATAGAGGCCATCAAGGTTTAAATCATGAGTTAATCCGCTTGCAAAAATTGCTTCTCTTACCTTTTCTGCAGGGGAATTCTTGCCAAGTGGCGATTGATTCCCTTTCCCTTTTCCTTGGGTTTCATCGACGATTAGAAGGAGATTTTTAATTTTATCGAGGATTTCTTTTTTTGATGATGGCAAGTTGGGATCAGAAGAAATCTCGAATATTTTTTTTCGGATGTGCTCTTGACTTAACATCATTTCTAGGACACTGTCGATATAGCAGCGAGAGTATTCATAATTACTGAGAAACAATGGGCTCTTAACAGGTGGAGACTCAGATCTGCTCACAGGCGAGCGGCTGATTTTCTTCTGCATTTTTTTTAGTCTTTTCCTGCCCCTTTGTTCGATTAAGACAAATTCTGTTTCGATTTTTTCTTCGTCAGTTGTTTCTATCGTTTTTTCTGATGAAGAGCTCAGCGAAGTGCTCGATTCTGAAGAAGTCAAGGGTATTTCTTTCATCTCGAGGTGGAGTGGAATTGGATTTGATTTGGCCTTTTCCTCTACATTTTTTGGAAATAAATTGTCGATAGCATGATTGTAAATTGTCTCTATTTTTTCTTTAAGCCGAGGCATTTTTTCAGCTAAGGTTGGCAAAAGCAAAACTTCTTCGGGCTTTAACTTTTCAAGATTGCTTATCACATGATTTAAATGAGTGTCTCTGTAGTCTAAATTCAAATATCTTAAGATTTGAGAAAAAAAATTTAATTCATAAACAATCCAACCTTTCTCCTCACTAAAACCTAAATAGATTTTTTTTCCAAACCAAAGAGTGTTTTGTTCATCAAAATCATTTAAAAAATTTTGAGCTTGATTGATAGCCGTATCAAAAGATTGTATTTTCATAATTAATTTAATATAATAATTAGTTTATCATATTATAATACAATTAAATTAATTAATTAAAAAGATGTTGTTAAAGTGATATTAAGAAAAGCCCTAAAATCTAGAATAGTGGTGTTTTATGAAAAGAAGTCTAATGAAGGATAAAAAAGGCGATCATAACACTGCATGAGTCATTACACTGCATGAGTCATTTGATAAGCTGGTTGCAATGTCAGATCATCCTAAGTGTCGGAGGGGGTGGGATTCGAACCCACGGTACGTGTTTAACGTACACACGCTTTCCAAGCGTGCTCCTTAAGCCACTCGGACACCCCTCCAAAGATTAAATAGGCCTAACTCGTAAACTCGGGCTAAAAGAAGGGGGAGTTTAAGCAATCATTGAATTAGTTTCAATTATTTTGGTGAAAAGTAGCTAAATTCTTTTTCGCTTTCTTGATCGCTCTCTTGACTTGTTCTTATGGGTGTATAGTTAGCAAATTGCGCATATTCTTTCCTAAACGTAAGAGAAATATTGCCAACCCCGCCATGGCGGTTTTTAGCGACGATCAACTCTGCCATTCCGGGTTTGTCGTGAGGATCATAGTACTCTCTTCGCAATAAAAACATCACGAGATCCGAATCTTGCTCGATACTTCCACTTTCACGGAGGTCGCTCATCATCGGCCTGTGCCCTTGCCTTTCTTCCACTTTTCTTGAGAGTTGTGAGAGGCAAAGGATGGGAATATTGAGCTCTCTTGCTAAATTTTTTAACATTCTAGAAATTTCAGAAATTTCATTCTGTCTATTTTCGCTTGTTCTATTGGAACCCGATCCTGAAATAAGTTGAAGATAGTCGATGACCAAAAAACCAATCCCGTAACTTTCCTTCATTCTTCGAGCCCTAGCGCGCAAATCTGTAATTTTAAGTCCGGCTTGATCATCGATGATCAAGACATCCTTTTGAATGGAATTGACTGAACTGACAATGCGTTGAAATTCCATCCCATTTAAAGAGCCTGTCTTAATTTTGTCCGATTCGACCTCAGCTTGGGAGCAAATGATGCGATGGACGAGCTGTTCGGCGGACATCTCTAAAGAAAAGATCCCCACAGGAATGTGGTTTTTAAAACAGACATTTTCTGCAATATTTAAAGCTAAAGAAGTTTTCCCCATGGCAGGGCGGGCAGCTAAAATCATTAAGTTAGAATTATTGAGTCCATTGATCATTTTATCCAGATCGACAAAATGAGAGGGAATACCGGTGATTCCACTCTCTTCAGGACCCTTTTGTGCATAGTGTTCTTGCCTTTCTTGGAGCTCCTTTAAATAAGGAACCCGCGATTCAGATTTTATTCCGGAAAAAATTTCTGTGATGAGAACACCCATCGATGGATTGGCAGCTTGGCTAATTTGAAAAAGGAGTTGCTGAGCGTCATCTAATGCAACATTCACATCCAAGGGTTCTTCTAGTGCAGTTTTTTCAATTAATTGGGCCGCATGGATCATTTTTCTAAGCAAAGACTTGCTTTGGACTAGCTCGACGTATTCTTCAATGAAGGCAGAGGTTCCGGCATATTGTGCAAGCGTTGTCAAATAGGCCAGTCCACCGATGGTTGTCAATTTGTCTTGCCGTTTGAGTTCTTCAGCGATGAGGTGGATATCAGCCGGTTTGTCTTTTTTGTAAGCTGTTTTTAATGTTTGAAAGATGATCTTATGTTCTGTGAAGTAAAAATCGGAATCATCGAGTCCATCCGCTGCGATGTTTAGACCATTGATACTCGTTAACATACAGCCTAGAACCATCATTTCAGATTCTTTGGAGTGCGGGGGGATTTTTACTTTAATTTCAGCCATTAGTTTAAACCTACACATTTGATGCAAATACTTTATCAAATTTCGCAGTTATTGTCTCTTTTTCAAAAAAATGTTATATAACTTTTTTTCACAAGGAGGGACTATGATGCAGACAATTAAGAAATTTGTCACTGCGATCGCTTTAGTGTCTTTAGGAATGGTTCAGATGGTTTATGGTCATGGCGGCGGTGGCGGTGGCCACGGAGGCGGTCATGGCGGCGGTCATGGCGGCGGACATTGGGGAGGTGGCGGTCATGGTTGGCATGGCGGCGGCCATGGATGGCATGGTGGTCATGGCTGGCATAATGGCTGGCATGGTCATGGCTGGCATAATGGTTGGCATGGTCATGGTTGGCACAATGGCTGGCATGGAGGATATTACTATCCCTATGGCGGCTGGGGTGGCTATTATTACCCTTACAATTATTATGATGTCGATTTAGACAACCCAATGTATTATGGATATGGCTATCCATCAACAACCTATTATTCCTATCCCAACAGCTATTATTACGATAGTAGCTATCCTTCTTCGTATAGTGATACAGGTTCCTATTATGATGGCAATCCAACGAATGACTCTTATAATTCGAGCTATTATTCCGGCACAAATAATACTCCCGGATATACTTATCCTGCTAATTCGCAGTATTATAATCCCAATTCTTCGAATGGAAATTCCTACAACCAAGGACAATTTTTAAATGATGGATCCGGATATTCGTCGCAAGGACAGGGGCAATCGCAAACTCCGGTTCAAGGGCAAAATCAAGTGAAGCCCCAAGAATCGCCCTAAATGCGATAAAAAAAACAAAAGAGGACTTGCAGAAAACCGATCAACACGGTAGGATGGTTGTTTTCTTTTGAGGAAAGATGGCTGAGTGGCCGAAAGCACGTCCCTGCTAAGGACGCATACCCCTAAAGGGTATCGAGGGTTCAAATCCCTCTCTTTCCGCATCATGGCTTTGAGCTTCTGCTCAAAGCCTGAACTTTCCAAGTAAACCCAAAATATACGCAATGCCTGCGATGAGTGCGATGGTTGCTCCGGTAGGCCAATCTAGGGTGTAAGCAAGCATATTGCCGCTTATGCAAAAAAAACAGCTCATCCCGATAGCTAAAAGAATCATTCGCGAAAGGCGTTTTGTCACTAAATTTGCAATTGCTGCGGGAATAGTTAGCATGGTCATGACTAAAACAATTCCGACAACCTGAATTAATAAAACGATTGAGACCGCAGTCAAAATGAGTAAAAGTTGATAGAGGGTTTGAACGTTTAATCCCTGCAAACGCGCCTGTTCTTCGTCAAAGCAGATGAGTAATAATTTTTTATGAAGAAACACGATTAAGATAATGACTCCAATATCGAGTCCCGTCAAAATCAGTAAATCTGTTTTGGAGACCCATAAAATATTCCCAATTAAAAAATTGGTCAATTCGACATTAAAACCGGGAGTTTGTGAAATAAAAAGAATCCCGATAGCCATTCCTATTGACCATATGGCGGCAATGGCAGAATCCTCTCGTTCTTTATAATGAAGATGAATCCACCCGATGATTATGGCTGAGAGGATAGCGGCGATCAAAGCCCCAAGTAATGGATCGGCCCAAGAAACCCCTTTTGCCCTCTCAAGCCAAATGCAAATTCCAATACCGCTCAGCACAGCATGGGAAATGCTTCCACCGATAAAAACAATTCTTTTTACAACGACATAGGAGCCAATGATTCCACTGACAACTGAAGCTGCAAGCCCGGCCAGGAGAGCGGCAAGCAAAAGGGGGTTAGTTTGCAATGCTTCTATAAAAGAGGGGGATTCCATATCTTACAGTTCTATTGTTTAAGTGGCATGTGATAGAGGCCAAAGACAAAATGTTTACATACTTCTTCGGGTTTTAATGAAATGACCTGTCCCTGGACGCATAACACTCTGTCCACTTGATCAATCGCAATCCCCAAATCATGAGTCACCATGAGAATTGTCATGTCTCCTTTTAGGTTTTGAAGGAGTTTGTAGATGTCAGATTCTGCTTGAGAGTCAACACTTGCAGTTGGCTCATCCAATAATAATAGTTGAGGGTTGGACACAAGTGCACGAGCGATAAGAACTCTCTGAGATTGCCCCCCGGAAAGGGTGCCAAAGGGGACATTTTTCAAATGGGTTAAACCCACTTTTTCAAGTGCTCGTTTGGCCTTTTTTTTATCTTCAGATTTGAATCTGCCGTACCAAGGCAGTTGGGAAATCAATCCCGATAAAACCACTTCTTCAACAGTGATTGGAAAATCGCGATCATAGCGAATGGATTGAGGAACATAGGAGATTGGGGACATCCCCCAGGAATTTCCGGCTTTTTCACCAAAGATTAAAATGTTTCCGGAACTCGGTTTGAGAAATCCTAAAATGAGTTTTAAAAGGGTTGTTTTACCCCCCCCATTGGGTCCAATAATCCCGATAAATTCTGAGGGAAAGATCTTAAAAGAAATGTCTTTAAGAATTTCTGAACCGGGATAAGAAAAAGAGACCTCTTTGAATTCGACTAAGGGTGAGTTCTTATTGTTTTGAGAAGGCATGGGCAATCTCTAGCATAGAATCGATATAGTTCTCGGAGTAGGGATCCAAAACAATCAATTTAGCACCAAGGATATCGGCAACTAATTTTGCTGCTTTATTGTTATATTGTTTTTGAATGAAAATTGATCGAAAGTTGAGCTGCCTAGCAGTTGCCAGAAGACGTGTCATTTGTTGCGGGCTGGGATCTTTGCCTTCCACTTCAATGGCATATTGCTGAAGGTCATAATCTCTGCAGAAATAAGCATAGGCCGGATGGGAAACGAGGATGCTGCGCTGTTGCAATGGATTTAAAATTGCGGTGATTTTGGCATCTAAATCTTTAAGTTCTTGTAGAAAGGATTGCAAATTGATTTGATAAAAATTGGCATATCCCGGAAATATTTTACTTAGATGAGTCGCTATTGTTTGAGCTTGGATTTGCGCTTGCCTAGCGCTTAGCCAAAAATGAAGATCGACTGAGCTGTGACAACAGCAGCGCGTTGAGGGATCAGCAGTAATTAAATCGAGTCCCTCCCTTAAATCGACAATAGCCATATTTGGCTGGTGACTTTTCAAAGCTTGAATGGCTCGAGTTTCAAAGGGCTCTCCAATCCTAAACCAAACCATTGCTTGATTTGCGATATGCATTTGACTTGGAGTCGGTTCATAGGTATGCGCACTCGCACCTGGGGGGACCATCATATGGACTTGCACGGTATTTTTAGCGATCTTTTCAACAAAGAATTTATGGGGAGCCACGCTCACTAAGACATAAGGGACATCGGCGCAGCAGGAAGTGATAAAAAATAAAAAAAAGAAAAAGCGTAACATATGTGTATAAGTTTGCCAGAAATGGCAAATAAGTGAAAGGGGGAAGGTTGTTGAAAAAGAATTTGGAATCAGTTGACGTCCTTTATTAGACATAGTAACCTCTAATTTATTAACTTTATTTTGAAAAATTTATGCCAACTTCAGAAGATCTACCACAGGAAATTGATAAAAAAATCAACGAACTCATCGCAATGGTGGGGGCTGATCCAGCCTCCATTGAAGGGGATTTAATCGGTCAAATCATCCAATCGAGTTTGAAGATGATTAAGGAAAAGATGAACCTAGGGCAAATTAAACTGATGGTGAGATCTTTTAAAGAAATGCGCTATGCCTATCACGTGTTTAATCAATATCAAAAAAAAGGACGCCGTGTCAGTATTTTTGGCTCTGCCAGGACACCGGAAAATCATCCCGATTTTAAGGCTGCTAAACAATTTAGCCATGAGATAGCTTCTTTAGGCTGGGTATGTATGACAGGGGCTGCGGATGGGATCATGCGGGCAGGGCTTGAGGGTGCATCTAAAGAATCGAGTTTTGGCCTTTCGATATTGCTTCCATTTGAAAATGCCAATCACACTGTATTAGCCGGAGATCCAAAACTCATCAATTTTCGCTATTTTTTCACCAGAAAGCTCATGTTCATGAGCCATTCCGATGCCTTTGCTGCCTTTCCAGGAGGTGTTGGAACTCAAGATGAACTCTTTGAAGGATTGACATTGATGCAAACGGGGAAATCAAACATCGTTCCTATTGTGTTAATTGGAGGGGAGCATGAAACCTACTGGCAAGCCTGGGAACACTATCTTCAAAACCATCTTCTGGCAAAAGGATTTATTAGCTCAGAAGACCAAAATCTCTACTATCGAGCGCCGACAGTGGCAGATGCGATCCAGCATATTCAGCAATTTTATCGCAGATATCATTCTAGCCGCTATGTCAAGGAGCTTTTAGTGATAAGAATGCTTTCTCCACTAACCGCACGGCAGATTCTGGCATTAAACGATGAGTTTGCGCAACTTTTAAAACATGGACACATCTTTGCTACCTCGGCCTTTCCGGAAGAAGATGACCACTTAGATCTGCCAAGAATCGCCTTTGAGCATAATCGAAGGCATTATGGCCTATTGAGGGCCATGATCGATCGAATCAATACTTTTTAAAGATGAGATCAGGCCTGCAGGATTAGTTCTAAGAGATTTTTCTTATATCTTCATCTTCTTCTTTTCCCATTTCATATAAAACATCAGGGCAAAAATCAGCACCATTTGGCCAACAAATAGTGTAGTTAAATTTATCCATTTTAACTTTTTTAAAGTATTGAATGTCTTTTAGGGGGGAAAAGTAAGATCCACCATTTTTGATCCAGTCTTCAAAATCAATGATCTTTGTTTTTTCATTATTAAAGAGTAGCTTTAATTTGTATTCATTAAGGTACTCCACTTTTTTGATTCTCATCAACATAGCTTAACTTAATGGTTTAATTTTTTTTGCTTCTTCGCCTTTGGCTAAATGATTCCAATTTTGCATCAGCTCATCGTAATAGGCTTCAACTCAATAACTTGTGCCTGCAAGGATCACCCCTCCACCCAAGCAAACATCGCCTTCGTAGAAAACGATGGATTGGCCGGGTGTGACGGCTCTTTGAGGGGTTGGAAAAGTGACCCGAGCTCTTCCATCTTCAATTTTTTGAATGATGCAGACTTGATCGGCTTGCCGATATCTGATTTTAGCATGGCATGTAAAAGGGAGATGTGGGGGTTGTCCTGAGACCCAGCTGAGTTCATCGGCTTGCAATTCACTGCGAAAGAGAGCGGGGTGGTTAGCTCCTTGCTCCACATAAACAATTCTTTTCTCTATATCTTTGCCCACGACAAACCAAGCATCCCCTTGTCCCCCAATGCCCAAACCTTTTCTCTGGCCGATAGTGTAATAGGCAGCGCCATGGTGGTCTCCCACTATTTTTCCAGCTAATGTTTCAAAATGGCCGGGTTGAACTGCAATGTATTGGCTTAAAAATTTTCTGAAATCCCTTTCGCCGATAAAGCAAATGCCTGTGCTATCTTTTTTTTCTGACGTTGAGAGTTGAAAGCGTCTCGCCAGTTCTCTCACTTCCTTCTTTTCTAATGCGCCGATCGGAAATAAGACCCTCTCCAATATGGACTGGTTAATCGTGTATAAAAAATAGGTTTGGTCTTTTTGGTAATCGATCCCTTTGATTAAATGCCCCTCTTTGTTTTGGCAATAATGACCTGTTGCTAAATAATCAGCGCCAAGTTCTATCGCTTTATTGAGAAAGACTTTAAATTTGATTTCTCGATTGCATAAAATATCGGGGTTGGGAGTTAGCCCTTTTTTAAAGTCTTGGATGAATTGAGCAAACACCTGCTCTCTATATTCTTTTGTAAAATTGACCGAATAATAGGGGATATCTATTTGATCGCATACGCGCATGACATCCTCATAATCAGAGGCTGAATGGCAGAGACCCTCTTCATTTGTCTCTTCCCAATTTTTCATGAAAAGTCCGATGACATGGTACCCCTGTTGTTTCAGCAGCAAAGCTGAGACGGAAGAGTCGACCCCCCCTGACATTCCTACAATTACCGTTTTTTTCATCTGTGAGATTCTAGTTTATTAAAAAATGATATTTTATTTGTTAAATAATTATATTTAAAGATTTTTTGTTTTTAAATTTTTTTTCTAGACACTAAAATCAAATCTATATATCTTCCGGGTTACAAAAAAATCAAGATAGTTTAGACTGTTAGATTATACACCTTCCAGATGAAAGCTGAAAGGAGTATGTCAATAAATAAAAGGAACCGAGCAATGGCGTTAAAAAAAGCAGACATAGCAAAATTTAAAAAACGATTAGAAGATATGCGTCGTCAACTTACAAATTCTCTCAAGGGTTCAACTGCCGAAGTAAAAACACCGGATGAAGCTACGGGATATTCGCAACATCAGGCTGATCAAGGAACGGACGATTTTGACCGAACAATTAGTCTTGAAGTCACCAGTAAAGAATATGGAATTTTAAGACAAATTGAAAGAGCTCTGGAGAAAATGGACGAAAATACTTATGGGATATGCGACATCACTAATGAAGAAATCCCCTTAGCGAGATTGGAAGCTGTGCCATGGGCAACAATGACGGTCAAGGCGCAAGAGAAGTTTGAAAAAGGTTTGCTCTAACACAACTCTTTCATGCGAAAATCACCCCTTCACATTCCATTTTACTTTTATTTCCTTGCATTGGTGCTCCTTGGATGCGACCAGCTTTCTAAATGGTTGGTTTTTAGTAATTTACCAATCATCGACTCCTCTTTTTATAGTTACCCCTATGGAGGAGTTGGAGTGTTTAGAAATCTTGTAGGCATTGAATTTTCTATCAATCATATGACCAATACCGGAGCTGCTTGGGGTTTTTTTGGAAATTTTCAGCTTTTTCTCATTATTTTAAGAATTTTTTTGATAGTTGGGCTTTGTATCTATCTTTTCTATTTTAATCATCAGTCCGCTTGGCAGCTCCCATTGGTTTTAATCATTTCTGGAGCACTGGGAAATGTGATTGACTTTTTTGTTTATGGGCACGTTGTCGACATGTTCCATTTTGTTTTTTGGGGATATGATTTCCCCGTATTTAATGTTGCAGATAGCGCGATAACCATCGGTATTTTCTCCTTATTTGCATTGTCTTTTTGTCATCCAACTCATCAAAAAGTATGATTCCCTTCCACTCGCATGTAGGTCCTGTATTAAAAGCCTCTAAATGGCAGAAAGTAGCACTTTTGGTCGAAGTCGATGAAATGAAAGCACTTCTCTCTGCCATATCCCCATTATTCATCATTAAAACCAGTGGGTTGATTAAAGAGGGGGAAGAGATCATTTCAAATGAAGAATTTCTTGACGTTTATTCTTTGTATCTCAGTTGTTTAAAAAAAGGGGAAGAGGCTAAGGATCCCCGTTTAAATCCTTATTTTTCTTCGATTTGGACAGTCACGCCCGATGTTGTCTACGGTGTCAAAATAAAGGATCGCCATTCTTTAGTGAAACTTTACAAACCTGCTGTTCAACTTCAGGGGCATCGCTTTAATTACTCCACAGCCGATCAGACATTTCGTTCCATGGTCTTTGGTGTAGATAGCATTTCTTGGGGTTTACAATTTTCATATCCACATCTTTATCAAGATGACGAAATGCAAGCGATCACTATTAAGGAATGTCCTGATTTCCCAAACACTTCCCTTTTTAAAAAAATACAACAATGGGCGCGGAACTATACAATTCCGACACCGATTGTTGCTGACGGAAAAAGGGTGAATGTTCCCTTTAGACTAGGCAAGGAATGCCTGTCTTGGGTTCACAATCACCCTCAATTAAGAGCCAAAAATTTAATTATTCCAATAAGCGGGATAAGCTAATGCTCCATCGGCATTGTTCACGCTGATGACTTCAACATGATCCATGTGAAGACCTTGCATAAACCCCAAAACTAATAGCGGGTTTGTGACAGCGACCTCTGCAAGAGAGCCTCCAGTAAGTTCAGCATCCGTTTTGCCAGCTAGCTGCATCACTTTCTTATCCAATTCTTTTGCTTTAACTTCATTAGAACCAACTAGGGGTTTGATTCCATAGTTGAATAAACTTCCCACTGCCAGGATATGGGTTTTGGGATGATTTATTTTTTCTTTAATCGATGGATGAGTTTCTTGTGAAAGCTTCGCTGCATATTCTGCAGCTTCTTTCATTTGCATAAGCGTCATTGGATTTGGTGTTTGGATCATCTTTAAATCTCGATGTTCAATTTTTTCGATCACGTCATTTTTAAAAGGAATAGAGGCTGTCTTGCCCTTTTCGACCACATAAGCTCCATTTGATAACGTTGTCAATTGCATGCTACCCCCACCAATATCCCATGTAAGTGTTTCATTGGGATTAAATCGTGTCAATGCAAGAGCTGCTCTGAAAGCTAAAATCCCCTCTTCGTCTTGATTGATCACCCTTACCTGCACCCCTGTCTCTTTTGAGATTTCCCTTGCGAATTCTTCACCATTTTTTGCTTTCCTAAAGGCAGCAGTAGCGACAGCGATCACTTTTTTTACATGATATTGGTCGGCTGCTTGTTTGAGTTCTTTAATGGCATGAATTCCTTGATCCATCACTTGTTTATCAAAAGTTTCATTGGTTGATTGTTCAAGATGTTTTTGATAAGGAACCGGAATTGATTTCTCATATAATTGCACAAGCAATATATTAGTTTGCGGGTCCACTTCAGCAACTTTGAGATTCGTTGCCCCTGAGCCGATATCGATTGCAGCTCGGATCTCTCCATGAGTAATCTCTTTGTTTGTCGGAGCCCAATAAAAAACCAGTAATATCCCAAATAAGAGGATAATGAATAAAGGGATAATATTTCGCTTCATAGCAACCTCCTTTTTGTAGTTAGATATGCAAATCCAATGCCAAGTTTATGATTGTTTAGCGCGTTCATTGTTAAGTATTTGTGTAGACAGGAAGCTCACTATTTCCTTTGCTGAGTCATGCACCGGGGGGCATCTCGCCGCTCGAATCACCAAGCTCCCCGGGTGTTCTCAATTTTTTTTAGGATCCATTGTAGCTTATTCGAATCAAATGAAAGTCGATGTATTGGGGGTTAACCAAGAGACTCTAAAAAGCTATGGAGCCGTGAGTGGACAGGTGGTTGAAGAAATGGCAAGGGGAATCATGAGATTAACTCAAAGCGATATCGCAGTGGCTATTTCAGGGATTGCTGGTCCAGATGGGGGTTCAGATGAAAAACCTGTGGGGACGATTTGGTCGGCGATCGCATTTAAAAATAAGCCCTGCGTTGTCTGGAAATCTCATTTAAATGGCACAAGGCAAGAGATTATCGAAAAAGCTTCAGAAGAAATACTTTCAGTTCTCATAAAACAACTGACTCTGATTAACACCACTATTAAGTAAACAACATTATTGACAGGATTGGCAGGATATAAGATTTGTAAGATACAGAAGAAATCATTATAATTTATCAGCATATAAAAAATAGAAACGCAAAGATGCAAAGATGCAAAGGGGAACAAAAAGAATTGAAATCTTCTTTTTAATTGTTTTTTCATAATGATGTATACAAAAAAAAGTTCAAAAGTTTGATAAAAACCATGATAAAAGCAAGGGTTTGCCGCGCAGAAAAATCAATGATGGTAACGATTGAAAGATATAACGATAGGATTTTAAAAACCTTCCAGATTTGAGCAAAGCTCAAAGCTGGAAAATTTCTCGATTGCGTGTGTTGGTGCCCTTTGAAAAAAGCAGCACGCGTAGTCATTCAGTATATTTAATGCTTTTTTCAAAGGGCACCAACACACGCAATCGATGGCGTTTTGTCATTTTACCAATCATTAAATCGTTATATCGTTTCCATCGTTTATTCTTGGTCGATTTCTGAACAAAGGCAAAATTTTGAATCACGAAAGGTAATCAATAAGCTTATTCCAATTTAATTAAAAATATTATTGCTTTATACTATCTTAATAAAAAAATGTATAATTAATCTTTTTTATAAATTTATTAATACTAATATAGAGACTAACATGAGATCCTCTCTTCAAAAGTTACATTTAGAATTTTCAAATGCCTTAAAAGAACATAGCTATATCGCTATTTCTGAAGACAAAAAGACCCTTCATTGCACAAAAGAAAAGAAAACAGCCCTTTCAGAAATTTTTAAATTTTCAAAAGAAAAAATTGAAGAAACACTCAAGTCAAGCGAACCCCTATCCCTTCATGACATCACTCATTTAACTCACCTTAAATCAGAGGGTGATTTAATGTATGAGCGTTATAAGAATTCGATCAATACCTGGTCCCGTTTTATTTTAAAAAATCTTGCATTTTATACCCCTGAATTTTTAAGAAAAAAACTACCCTCATGTTTTTCTAATCACATTGCCGAGGCTGAGGCAGAGACAAAGACTGCATACACCGCATATAGTCAGTTTTTGGAAATTAAATTAAAATCTTCTTCTAAAAGACTACAAGCTCTGACAGAAGAGATTTTTGACCCAAATGATGATGTTGTCACAAAACCAACAACAAGTTACAAATTCGATTGGGGCAAGAATTCCTCCACAAGAAATAGCCGAGTGGATGACAGCTTTAATTCCTTCAAAAAAAAGAGAAACGATGAAGAAGATCGTCTCCTTCAGGCAGCAATAGAAGCAAGTCTGCTCGAATCATCAAGCCCAAAAAGATCTGAATCAAAGGTGAAAGTCAGGCCTGAAAAACCCAAGGAAGAAAAAAGCAGTTCTTTAGAAATAAAGGAAAAAAAACTTGAAAAAACCAAAGAACCATCATCCGAAAAATTACCTAAAGGCGATTGGCTGTTTATCAAAAAAGCAATCGATAAGATTAATGAATTTCCTACAAAACCCTTAAATTTTCAACAATTGATCTCACTTATTAGGTCTGCTAACCAAGCGATGTTGTCCTCCGCATCCATAAGCGCTAGTGAAGAATATCTATTGAATACTTTAAAACTAGACAAAGAGATTATCTCTCAATTGAAAAATCCTGAATTGACAGCCGCTATATTTACTAACAATCATACAAAAATTTTGGATCTTTTTTCTCTTACCCCATGGAAAACCTATTTGGAGGAAGCCCATAACCAAAAAGGATATATCCAGTTCGGAATTCAAAAATTTGGCCCATCTTCAATCATAAAATTAAAGAATAACGAAGGAAAGGATGTCAAAGAAAAAGATCTACAAAATTATAGAGGTGAAATCCATTTAAATCTCTCCGATGTGAATACTTTGGGGTCATTGGAAGAATTAGTGAGTTTTTTGAACAAATATTCTTCATGTTCTCCAACAACATTAAAAATCTCCATAATTGAAAATTCAGCACTTAACTCTAAAATAGTAAAATGCTTATTACAATTAAATAAACGGATTTCTCACATTGAAATTTCTAATATTAAAACAATTAGTTTTAAAGATATGGAATTAACAAATGAGGAAAAAGATGAATTTATTAACTCATTGGATTCAATTTTTTTCCCCCAGATTGAGGAAATCCAATTATTGGATTCAAAAGATGATTTTACTCCATCAGAGCTCTCTGCTTTACTTAACTTATTCCCAAGTTTCCCATTTTTAAAAGAATGTTTTCAAAAATCAACTAAGTTTTCTTTGATATCGATCCCAATCAAACTGACTTTAAATAACACATTGGATTGTTCCGGCTTATCTTTTGACCAAATTTCTCATATCATTTCCAATTATCCCTCCATTAAAGATCTCAATTTAGAGAAGTGTGAGATCAATGATAAAGAACTCATTCAGTTGATTGCTCACTCTAATTTATTGCATCTGGTTCGTTTAAATCTATCCGAATGTAAATATTTAACACTTGATATCATTCCGGCATTGTCAAAGATGGAACATCTAACAAGCCTGACTCTGCCAGATTTACCAAAAGGAAAGATCCCATGTGAGGAACTTCCAGCATTTGACAACCCTTTTAAAATAAAGCTATTTTATACTCCTTCTAAAGTGACACAGCCTTTAGCTTCCAAACTGTATACAGGACCCCATCTATGGTCAGCAGTTTTTCAAATTCCCCTGGCAAGATCAAATGTTAAGAACATTTTTCCAAACACACAAAAATTTTTGACTCCAAAAACTATCGCATGTTGGCTGGTGAATAATGATTATAAATGTTTAGAAAAAGAAGAAGGGATTCTGACTCTTTTTGCGGATAATATCAATGAATTAAATGATAGCAATGTGGCTGAATTCTGTAAAAAATTTCCAAAACTTAAGACAATTAGCCTTTTTGAAAATAGGCATATCACAATCAGCGGAATTATTGAGCTTATAAACCAATGTCCATCCATTGAAAATGTAGATCTTACGGGTTGCAAGAATATCCAATATGAGGCTTTGAATAAAACAGAAAACATTGAAACATTAAAAAAATTAAAAAAATTGATTCTCAGTGGAACCTCGCTTTCAATGACAGAGTGTGAGACTCTCACAGGCACAGGCCTTAAAATAGATTATCTTGAAACGACTTTATCTTTTAAAAATGAAGATTTTAATGATGAAGACAGTTTGGAAAATTTATTAAAAAATAGGAATCTTTCAAAATGTAAACGTCTTAGCTTTCAAGGATGCAAACACCTTACAAACAAAATGTTATCTAAAGTATTAGATCGCTTCAACGCCCCCATTTTGATTGAAAAAGAGGGGGTATTAGTTGATAATCCGCAGCGATTAAATGCAGCAGTCCTTAACATTCAAGGATGCAATCAAATCGACGATACAGCTTTTCATCAACATACCGGAAGTGAAAAAATTGATGTCAAGCTTTTAGAAAATTTGGATCGCATCATTATTGAAGGCACACACATCACACCTTTACTTCAAGAAATCTACCCTAAAATTACCTTTCAAAATGAAGAACAGCCAAAAATAATACGAACAGATGCTGATCTAGTCATCAAGCAGTGTTTAGATTACCAAAAGAAAAAAGAGCATCCGGATCAATATATCTTTAACAGAATGATTGTTGAGTTGTTTTACAGCGATCAATCCATCGCTCAGTCCATCATTCGACAATCTTTTGATCCAAAGAATACAGAATTTAGCGATTTATCATTATCTTTCTTAACTTCTGCAGAGGCTAAACCGGAAATATTTCACATTCATCGTGAATTGGTATACTGTCAATCGCTATACTTTCTGAGTGGTTTAAGACCAGGGGGTAATATACATAAAGTAAACGATATTGCTTTTGTGAATGTGCATGCGAAACCATTAGTTGCGAAAACATTGATAGACCTTTTATATGGAAAGCTTAATATCACTCAATTAAAATGGAAAGTTGCGGCAGATCTTGCAGAATTGATTGGCCCAAAAAATTTCAGATTTATTAATACTTTGTATAAAAATTTAATTAAGCATATTCACAATCAATTCACTTTAGTGAATGCCGATCAGCTTTTACTCATTGCTAAAGAATTAGGAGATGATGAAGGGCTTCAACAATATGAGAATATCCTACTCATTGAACTTAAAAATTTGAAAGAAACTGACCAGAAAAAATTTATTGAGATTGGAAATCTTGCAAAAAGTCATGGCTTAAAACTCCTCACAAAGGAAGTTACCAAAAAAGAAAGAATAATGACAAATCAACTGATAACCAAACTTAGTAAAAAATCAAAAAGCATCTTTGACATTTTTGATCAATGAGTCTTCGAAACCCGGAGTGGAAAATTGAAAATGGTTATCTTGTAATTTTTTTGGGATAGCCCTCATGCTATTCAAAAATAGTTCTTTACCGGATTGACCAAAGAGAAATTCTATCATCCAGTTGGGGATTGTAAAAAGGGTGGGTCGATGCAATACTTTGCTTAAGATTTTTGTCATTTCTCGATTGGTGATTGGGTTTGGACTGACAACATTGATTGGACCTGCCATCCACGTTTGGTGAATAACAAAATCGATGATCCGCTTAAGATCTTCGATATCTATCCAGCTAATATATTGTGACCCGCACCCAAATTGAGCACCTAAACCCCATTTAAATAATGGCACTATTTTTTGTAGAATCCCCCCTTTTTCACTCAATACTATCCCTAATCTCAAGTTAATCACTCTCATTCCTTGTGTTGCAGCTTCCCGCGTCGCTTCTTCCCATTTTTCACAGGTATCTGCCAAAAAACCAGCCCCCTTTTCACTCTGCTCAGTTAAAATTGCATGTCCTCGATTTCCATAATACCCAACAGCAGAGGCTACAATTAATACCTGCGGGGGCGTATTAAGTTGGCATAAGAGCGCACATAATTGTTTCGTCCCTTCCTCTCGACTTTCTAAGATGCGCTTTTTTTTTAACTCCGTCCATCTTCCCAAAATGCTTTCCCCTGCTAAATGAATCACAGCTTGGCAGCCCTCGAGTTTTGCAAGTTCAATTCCACTCATTTTGAACGAAACGACATCCCAATCTTTTTCTTTATAATAATGAGCTAGGGCTGACCCTATCAATCCAGTTGCACCTGAAATGGCAATTTTTGGTTTCATAAAAATCATTTAAACTGAGTCTCTATTCTTGTGCCTATTTTACAATCATGCTAGAATTTTGGAAATTTAAATATGAGTATAAAAATGGTTAAACTAGACAAACAAACAATACAAGATTTGACTCGACTTTGCCGCATAGACTGTACAGAGGAAGAACAAGAATCCCTTTTAAAAGATTTAGAAAAAATTTTAAAACATATCGAGCAATTGGAAAATATCAATACCGATAACGTTCCTGTCTGCAATCATATCCTTGAGGGGATGGCTAATGTCATGCGAGAAGATCGGGTAGGCGAAGTTTTAAACAGAGAAGTTTTTCTCGCCAATGCACCCTCTCACGTTGGAGGAATGATTCGAGTCCCTCCGGTAATTAAAGGATAATGTATGTTTAATCAATCGGCAATTGAAACAAGAAATCAATTTCTAAATGGAGAACGAACAGCTGTTTCCATTATCAATTATTATTTAGCTCGGATCAAAGCATTCGATGCAAAGATCGGCGCCTTTTTAACAACTTTTGAAGAAAAAGCCCTTGCTCAGGCGGAAAAATTAGACAAGAAAAGAACACAAGGTCTTCCTTTAGGCAAATTGGCAGCTCTACCCATTGCTCTTAAAGATAACATTTTGTTCAAAGATGAAATAGCAACCTGTGGCTCAAAATTTTTAACCAATTATCGAGCCCCTTACCATTCGACAGTAGCAAAACTCCTCATCGAAGAAGATGGCATCATCATTGGCAAAACGAATATGGATGAATTTGCAATGGGCTCTTCAACAGAAAATTCCGCTTTGCAGAAAACATCCAATCCTTGGAATCTGAAATGCACTCCCGGGGGCTCTTCTGGGGGGTCTGCTGCTGCAGTAGCCGGGAGATTATGTCCATTAGCATTAGGGAGCGATACAGGAGGCTCAGTGCGATTACCCGGAGCTTTTTGCGGTGTCGTCGGTTATAAGCCCACTTATGGAAGGGTTTCCCGCTATGGATTAGTTGCTTACGGCTCATCCTTAGACCAAATCGGTCCTCTTTCTGTCTATACTGCAGATACAGCCCTTATGATGGAAGTCATCGGACGCCATTGTGTAAAAGATTCAACAAGTATCCAAGAGAGCCCACAAGACTATCTCTCCCAATTTAAAACATCGATTCAAGGAATGAAGATTGGTATTCCTTGGCAATTTTTAGAAAATTTAAAAGATGAATCTCGTCAAAGCTTTAACCAAGCGCTTGAACGAATGAAAGATCAAGGTGCTGAGTTAATTGAAGTTGATTTAAGCATTTTAAACTATGCTATCGCCGTCTATTATATTTTAGCAACTGCAGAAGCCTCGACAAATCTTGCCCGTTTTGATGGAATTCGTTATGGACAACGCTCATCTCGTGCAAAGACACTCGAAGAAGTCTATGATTTCTCCAAGGAAGAAGGATTTGGTCCTGAGGTCAAGCGAAGAATCATGCTTGGCACTTACGTTCTCTCAGCCGGATATCAAGACGCATATTATCGAAAAGCTCAGAAAGTGAGAACATTGATTCTTCGAAGTTTCAAAGAAGCATTTAGTAAATGCGATCTCATTGCAACACCTGTTTCCCCATTTCCTGCTTTCGAAATAGGATCCATCCAAGATCCCGTTCAAATGTACCTCCAAGACATTTATACAGTTGGAGTCAATCTCGCAGGTATTCCGGCTGTGAGTCTTCCCAATCAATTGACAAAGGAAGGAATGCCAATGGGCCTGCAATTAATTGGGCCTCAAAAAGCAGATCAACTCGTCATCACTACAGCTCAGTTTCTTGAAAAGCATCTCCCCTTCCAACAAGCAATTCCAAATGATGTTAATAAAGAGGTCTATTCATGAGCCACAAACACCCATCAGAACATGACAATTGGGAAGCTGTCATTGGTCTTGAAATTCACGTTGAGCTAAATACAAAATCCAAATTATTCAGCGAAGCCCCTAACCACTTTGGCGATGAGCCAAATACTAACATCACTGAAGTTTGTACAGGACAACCCGGCGCACTTCCTGTCCTAAATAAAGAAGCAGTCAAGAAGGCCGTGCAATTTGGATGTGCGATTCAAGCTGAAGTTGCAAAATTTAGCAAGTTTGACCGAAAATCTTATTTTTATCCTGATAGTCCTCGTAATTTCCAAATTACTCAATATGATCAACCGATCGTTATTGGTGGAATGGTTATCGCCGAAGTGAATGGAGAAGAAAAAAGCTTTGCAGTCAATCGAGTCCATCTTGAAGACGATGCAGGGATGCTTAAACATTTTTCTCAATTTGCCGGGGTCGATTATAATAGGGCAGGATGCCCGCTCATTGAAATTGTTTCCGAACCGTGCATTCATACATCTCAAGAAGCTGTTGCCTACGCTGCGGCTGTAAAAGCAATTTTACAATATATTGATGTTTCTGATTGCAATATGGAAGAAGGATCGTTGCGCGTTGACACCAATATTTCTGTGCGCCTAAAAGGTGAAAAGGGACTGCGGAATAAAATTGAAATAAAAAATATGAATTCCTTCAGTTTTATGGAAATGGCCATTAAATCTGAAATCCATAGGCAAATTGAGGAATATCTTGCTCACCCGCTTACTCCCCCGGATAAAGTCATTCAACAAGCAACTTACAGATGGGATCCCGAGAAAAAAGAAACTGTACTCATGCGACGAAAAGAGACTGCGGATGATTATCGCTACTTTCCAGAACCCGATTTGGTCCCGATTATTTTGACAGATGCGTATATCGAAGAGATTAGACAGGCACTTCCTGAACTTCCCTTAGAGCGCGAGCGTCGTTATGTGAAAGATCTTGAGTTATCTCGCCATCAAGCATTCGCTTTAACAAACGATAAATCACTTGCAGATTACTTTGAAGAAGCTCTTAAAGATTGTAAAAATGCTAGAAGCCTTTCAAATTGGCTGCTCGTAGAATTTGCGGGCAGGCTGAAGGATACGGGCAAATCCATTCTAACGGTTGGCATTCCACCCAAGCTAGTTGCATCTCTTGTTAACCTCATCGATCAAGGAACAATCACCGGCCGCATAGCCAAAAGCGTTGCAGACGATATGGTTGCCAACCCGGGCAAGGATCCGGAAGTCATCGTTGCTGATAATCCGGATTACCAACCGTTAAATGATCTGGGAGAAGTCGAGAGATTTGTCGATGAAGTGATCTCTCAAAACCCTCAATCAGTTGCGGACTTCAAATCAGGCCGGGACAAAGCCTTTGCTTTCTTAGTGGGACAAGTCATGAAGCTTTCCCGTGGCAAAGCTTCGCCACAGCTTGTCAATGATTTGCTTAAATCACGAATTGAAAAAATACATCATTAGAATTCGATTCTACCAAATACAGTCTTCCAAGCTGAAAGCTTGGAAGACCTTATCACTAGCCCGAGTCTACGAGTTATGAATACACATCTGACGCAATCTTTTGGCCCACAATCTAGTAGCGTAAATTCGGATCACCCCAATCAACTTCTTCAGGGTCATAGTCCTTCGGTAGACTTGAATGTTTATTTGAGGCCCAAACCGGTGTTGGGATTTCTTCACGAGTACTTTTCCAAACATCTGCAGTTTTTTGCGTTGTTTGCTCAAAATTAGGATTTTTTACAACATAGTCTGCCCCACCAATGATTGAACTGTACTTCTTTATATACTTATAATTATTGCGATTTTGTTCCAAATGTATGGCTGGGTCAAAAATTTCCGACTTGGGCACACTATTCATGGAAATGGGGTCTAACATAACAATTCTCCTTTATAAACGAATCATATTTAGTATTTTAGAAACTGAGATCATTGACCTAGCTATCTATATGATTTCATTGTAAAATACAAATATTAGAATGATATTATTTATCTATTAATTTTCGATAAATACTTAGGTCTATACTCGTTCTACTTCAAATGTAGAAATTTTTACAAGGAGGCGGCCTTATTTTGCATCAAGCGTAGCTGGTGCCGAAGCAGCACAACTTGAATAAGTTGTGCGATGCAGGCAGATGCAAAAGAAGAGCCAAGCCGACGTAGTAAAAT
>JANWJE010000055.1 GCA_025451995.1 Parachlamydiaceae bacterium
CTTCAAAATTTGGCTTTTGAGCGCGCCAAAGTCCCGGGGTTGAGCGATCGTAAAAGGGTTTGTATTGACTTAATACTATGCCTTTTTCGATCGCTCAACCGCGGGAGCTTTCGCGCAGCTCAAAAACCGAATTTTGAAATTGTTTCGGTATACATAAAAATAAAATTGATGTAATTTTTAAAATCAAGCTGTAAAGGGGAGATTCAATGATTTTCATAAAAAACATTAAAACGTTGGATGGAGAATCTATCAATATAGAAGCTGTTTCCTCAACCGATAAGGAGATAGACGCTGGTGGGAAGTTATTCCTCTTTCCCGGGATAATTGATACAGATTTCTCTTTTGGATTAAAGACTGAACATTGGCTTTATGGAATTAATGCAGCAATCCAAGGGGGAATTACAACTATTTTAGATAGTTCTAACCCAACTCAAATCGATTCCCAGATAGAAAGCATCCATCAACTTTTATCCCAATCTCAAATCCCTTTAACTTACCACCCTTTTTTTAACACTGATCGTACAGATATAGAAATGGTTGGCTCTCAAAAAAGTAATTTTGAAGGAATGAGTTTAATATTAAATCAAGGGCAGAGTGAATTAGATGAAGCAAAATGGGAAAAAATCTTTCAACTAGCCAGTTGGAAAGATCTCCCTGTGGTATTTAAAGCCATAAATTCAAATCTTAAAATTCCTCTGTTAGAGAAAGCAATTGCCTATGCGGAAAAGGCAAGTGCCCGGTTATATGTGTTAAATGTTTCCACTTTAGAGGAGCTTAAACTCATCAAAGAAGCGCGAGAAAAATCATTGCTCATTTATGCTGAAACAACAAGCAACCATTTATTTTCGAGTAAAACAAACCATTTTCTTTGGGAGGCTCTTAATCGGGGTGCGATTGAAGCGATAGGGTCAGGATACACAACAGATGGATCAAATGAAAATTGCTTGATTTGGCGGGGGAATACGTACGATTGTGCACATCCCATCTTTCTTCTCCCACATTTATTGACTGCATATCATGATAAGAAATTGAGTTTAGAAAACATTGTTCGCCTGATCCGGATTAATCTCTATGATATTTTTAAATTAAATCGTAAGGATCAGCATTGGGTGTTAGTCAATTTAGAAAGAGAAGAACTTGTCACGCGAATGATCGATAATAAAAAAGAAGAAATGGTCCTTAAAGGCTGGCCCGAATACACCCTATTGAATGGCCGCCTCTTTGAAGCGGGAGGAACAAAAGGGACTTAAAGTGATTAAGAGGACAAATAGTTTATTTATATGGCCAAACCCACTCCTCAGTTCTATAATAGATTGTCACCTCATCAATCCCAATGGATATAAAAATAAATCTCTGTACATTGAGATCATCCAAAATAGTAAGGAGATTGCTTTGTTTGTTGATCGATTTGCCCATTTCATAAAAAAATTTTTTAATTTTTGAATGTTTGATATTTTTATTTAAGCCAAAATACAACACTTGTTTATTGTCTTCACCGGTTCGATAATGAATGACATCTAAATTTAAAAGAGATTTATATTTATCTAAAATTTTTAACTGTTCCTCATTGGCCAAATCCATCAAAATATTTTGATAATCTTTAACCCATTCGTAAGTTCTCTCGCGATAGTCTTTCTCTCCTTCGAACCATTCGTAAGAAATAAATGAAAATTTGGATAAATTTCGTTTAAATGCAAGATAAGCGCGGTATCTTGTTTTGTCTTGGGATGATTCAACTGCATATCCCATTGCAGAAGTGATTCCATCATCCATGTAACCTCTAAGTTTGTTTTTAATTTTGGCAATTGGTACAAAGGACAATAGTTTTTTTATTTGTGGTTGGTTTTTTAAATTCAAACAGCCCGTAGGAAGACTTGCAAGATATCTCTTCCTATTGACTTCATTATTATTCACTTTAATTGAGAACTCAAAATTTAAAGGGCATGAAATCTCATATTTTAAGATAAAATTATTAAAAAATGATTCCAACTGATCAGATTTTTGATCCTCGGCAATCAGATAGATGGAAAAATTTAATAAGATGATAAAAAAACAATTTTTAACCGGGGAAAATTGTAGGATACTCTTCATTTAATATCTCTTTTTATCTAAATTCAAACATTTAGATATAAAATTTTAGAAGGAGGCAGTTGTTATTTCCGCACGTATTAATTGTTCTGTGATGGTTGTGTTAGGATAAAGGCGCTTCCTTTATCTTGTAATTGAGATGGTCTAGAAATAACTTCTCCAGTGCTATTAATCATAGTAATTGCTATATGTTTCCAAAGTTTATTATTAATAGTTCCTTTTTTGCCATTCATGGTAACTTTACAAGAATTGAATGACATCATTCCATAATTTGCCAAATTAGCTGTACCACCTTTCACCCCGGAAGCTTCTAAAATCCATTCAGCTTCTGTTCTTTGAACAATAGATTTCTTTTGAGTACGCTTAACTTTAAAAGGCTTTGCTTTTTGCGTTTCGTTTTTGATAGACAAAGAAAAATGACTTCGGTTATTTACATCTCTAAGCCATTTTACTTTTGCTGTAATTTTATCATTTGGTGCTACAGGAAAGTTATTAATCGTAAATGCAATATCTGGATACATTTCAAACCATGCTTCATACTGTGTCTCAGTTGTTCCATCACTATTAACAATAAAATTTTGGTATGTTCCAATTTGTTGAATTGAGCCACCACCCGATATTCCAACCCATGACGATGAGTAAGTGGATTCTGAAGAGGGCTGAATATTGGGAACAATCCAACTACCTGATACTTCATCAACAGAGTACTTTTTTTTCGTATAAACCTGATAGCCACTCCAATTGTTGCTTGTTGTTGGTCCAGCTGATAGATTTAAAGAAAATTGATTGTCTGGAGAAAGGGGGTTTAAGGAATTGATGTGTTGTGGATTTGTCAATCGTGAATGGATCTGTGTAAGCGAATAGTTATTTTTAAGGCAACCACAAAGCTCATTTTTTATTGCCAGTTCCTCTTGGTGAGAGTTGGTTGTGTTTGCAAAAATGAAAGAGAAAAGCAGAAGATAAAAAATGGGCTTTTTCATAGAAAACGTCCTTGTGAAATTCTTAATATTTTATTTTCTAACTTTAAGATCATATTTTGTAAAGTTCTTTTATTAATTTGACAGGTTCATTAGACTCCTTTCGAAACTTGCTTTGCTTGAGAAGGAAGATTTTTGGAGAATCTATTATGATAAAACAATACCGATCATTTGTAACTGTTTTTTTACTACTCAATTTTTTTTCTCTTACAGCAAAATGTGAAAAAAGGATTCAAAATTTGTTGGAAAATGAGAAGAAAAAAAAATTTGTTCGAAAAGACACTCAGGAAAAAGTTTCTGACATTCAAAATAAAAAAGATCTACAAGACTCTAAACCTTTTTATGTCTTAACTATTCCAAAAGCAGGTACATTTTTGCTTGCAAAAATGCTGGGGATGTTAACTGGAAAAAATGGAAAGGCTGTTTGGACATCTATAAAAGATCCCCGCGTATGGAAGTTCGCAAGCAAGCAAGATCCTGATTCTTTGATTGCAGAAGATGAATTAGAAAGGATTTTTCTAAATAATACAAAAACAAATTATTATCCATTTGCACATTTGAATTTTTCTGAAAATTTTCAAGAATTTTCTCTTAATCATCCGGAATATGAAAAAATTGTTATGATTCGAGATCTTAAAGATGTCTGCATCTCTTTTGTTTACTACCTTTCTGAACAAATTGAAGAGGTCATTCATTCCTCAAGTTTTGACGATAAACTCATGTTTGTGATCGAAGGCAGAAATTTATCAGAAAAAAGAGGAACCTTTGCTTTTTTTTGGAATCTTGAAAAACTAGCAAAAATTGCCATTGAATGGATCGGAGATCCCACTGTCACCGTTTGTAGATTTGAAGATCTCATTGGAGAAAAAGGTGGGGGAACGCTTGAAGCTCAGCAAAATCAAATCATACAAATAGCCAATATTTTAAATATTTCTTTAACCACCAAAAAAATTGACAGAATAACTTCTCAACTATTTGGAGTTCGCAAAGGACCTCAAATCGGGTTAACTTATCGCGAAGGTCAAATAGGAAGTTGGAAAATGCACTTTAAAGATGAGCACAAAGAAGCCTTTAATCGAATACTTGGTCCTCTACAAAAAGAACTGGGTTATTCATTATTTTAATCACAACATATCTAACTCGTAAACCCGAGCTAATGAATATGAAATTCAAATATCAAAATCCCTTTTTTTTCTTGGTGGCTTTTTCTTTTTTTTCCTTAATGCAGCTTTTTGGAGAAAATAGACAATCGCTTGGATTCCAACATTTGGTGCTTGCAGGTGCTCAAGTATCACAAGATATCCAAACTGATTTTGGGAGGCTTGAACGTTCAGGTTCAAATTACCTTGAAGTGTGGCCATCAACTACTGAAGAAGTTGCTTTTTTAGTTAAAATTGCTTATGAACACGATATCCCCATTCGTACACAAGGAGGTGCCCATTCTGAAAATGGCAACTCTTTACCTCGAAAGGGGGAATTACTCATTCACACAAGCAAACTTTTGAATATCACTTTTAGTGGAGTGGGTTATATTACTGTTGATGCTGGGGTTTCAGTTTTTTTGTTAAATAAAAGGCTGAAAGAGATCTTTGGTTATTTTATTCCTGTAGTAAATGGAGGGGGAGCAGGTCCTACAATTGGAGGTTTTGTTTCCGCTGGAGGTATTGGCGAACAGTCAAAAACATTTGGAGGGTTATGGGAGAATGTTAACTCTATTACTTTAGTTACTAGTAATGGAAAAATTAATAAAATTACAAAACATAACCCCATGTTTTTGTTTCTTTTTGGTTCTATGGGACAATTAGGTATCGTTGCGCAAGTGGAGTTGTCAATATTACCGATAATCAATCAATCAGATCGGGATAATCAACCGGATAATCAAACGATAGAGTATCCACACGGCCATCATATTGTGATGGAATACAGTGGGACGAATGGGAAGTATTGGAAAGAGTCAGGAGCTGAACGACCGCTTTATTGGTTTAATCTATTTGTCTCTCCTGATCGGTTATCTGAAGCGAGAGGAGATCTGCTCAAATTGCAAAAAAAATATTCACATGCCATCGATTTCATTTCCATCTATCACTGGCCTGTGAAAAATATAGATAAGATGCCTCCTTTAATTTATCATCATGATGATGATTTCATCGCTCTTGGAATTTTAGGCCCAAAATCGAATTCATCTCAAGCAATTGAGGAGCTTTTTCATTTAGAAGATGATTTTAATAAACTTGTTTTAGAAAAACGGTATCGACGCTACATTCAGACAGAGTTCACAGCTTCTCCTCAATACTATAAAAGTTACTATTCAAAAAAAACATATAATCAATTTGAAAAAATTAAAATTTTCTTCGATCCAAAATTTTTGTTTAATAGAGGTTCCTTTTTTAATAGATAATAGACATCTTATGTGATTATACCGAAACAATTTCAAAATTTGGTTTTTGAGCTGCGCGAAAGCTCCCGCGGTTGAGCGATCGTAAAAGGCATAGTATTAAGTCAATACAACGCCTTTTACGATCGTTCAACCCCGGGACTTTGGCGCGCTCAAAGGCTAAATTTTGAAGTTGTTTCGGTATACATTTGCTCGATAAATTAGATGATCTGAATTTCAAAAAAACTTTATTTTATTGTGAAAATAGATGTAACTGTGCTACTAACCATGTTGCCCGGAATCGGTTGTTCAACTCTTATATAAAGACAGGATATGGAGAAAAATGATGAAAATTTATGACAAAATCAAAACGTTTGTTTTTTTAATCGCATGCCTTTGTTCAGCATTTCCTTTAATGGCTGAAGAAGGCAAAAAAGGTATACATATCAATAAAAATCCCAAATTCTTTGATATCCCTCCAACTTCTTATGCTTCTGTTCCAAAAAATAATTTAGTGGAAATAGGACCTTTTAGCTCTGATTTTCCTGCATTGGTCGTTACATTCAACTATTCGCCATTAAATAATGGGATTGCTTTTTTTACTTTTAAAGTACCGGCTGATTTGAAAAAAAACAAAACATTTTCCATTGATTTAGTATTATTAACTCCTCCTGTTGATATCAAAGGAAATGTTAATTTAGAAGTTAACTATCGAATTATAAGAAAGACTGGGAGTATAGACAGCTTTAATGAAATGAAGATCTTTTCATCCCCTGTTACATTGAAGGTGAAAGGAGCTTCTCCTTATAACCTTGCTAAAACTTATGAAGCAACGTTTACTTGTAATAAAACCGATTTTACACCAGGAGATACTGTGATCATTACATTAGCCCGCAATTACCGTATTCCGGATGGATTTAAGAGCAGCATATCCGTTTTATCGACAACAGTAAATTATAGCGTTTCCCCTTCAAATGAAAAAAATTGTCCATGTGGTTGTACTGATGGTTGTACCACATGGGGTTGTAAATGCGATGATGCCGTTTATAATAACGGAGTTTGTGATGGGTGTGATTAATTCTTAGGGAAGAGCATGAAAGCTAAATGGCAGTGAAGACTAAGTAGACCTCTTTCGAAACTTGCTTTGCTTGATCGTTCAAAAGAGGTCAAGTTTAGACAAACGTTACTTGTTCCTATTTCTTAACTGTCATTTTAATGATTTTGACATCAGCCGCCGGCTTATCGCCCGGGCCGGTTTTGGTCCCTTCAATTTTTTGAATGACGTCATAGCCTTTAACGACTTCTCCGAAGATGGTGTGTTTTTTATTTAGCCATGGTGTGGCAGCGGTGGTGATAAAAAATTGACTCCCGTTTGATTTAGGTCCGGCGTTTGCCATTGCTAATATACCGACTTTATCAAATTTTGCAGAATCGGTGACTTCGTCCTCAAAGGGTGTTCCCCAAATCGATTTCCCCCCTCGGCCAGTCCCTGTAGGGTCGCCTCCTTGAATCATAAACCCCTTAATCACGCGATGAAAAATCACTCCATTATAATACCCCTCTTCAGCATGTTTAATAAAGTTTTCGGTTGCTTTTGGTGCGATATCAGGTCGCAAAGCGACTTCAAACGTTCCAAAATTTGTTTCTACTTCAACAGTTGGCCGTTGATTTTGCATTTTTTCCTCTTCTGCTTGTAAAGATGTTATATTAAAAGCTGCACATAATGTTAAAAGAACTGAGAAAAACATTTTCATATCTAATCCTCGACTTTGTATAATTTTTGAACTCATCTTCGGAGAGAAGCTTTCTACAGCTAAATAAATTCCTCGGAAGGGGGAAAACAACCCCTTCCTGCGAAATTTATTACGCTGTAGTTTGCTTCTCTCTCGAATATTCGTCCAAAAATTGTACAAAATCGAGTCTCTCCTTTGAATTTCGGTGATATTTTGCCAAAGATCTCTTTTTTTTTAACCTAGAAATGTCAGTTCAAGGCGATAAAGTGTCAATTTATCGCCTTTAACGGAAGTTCTACTTTTTAATGGTCCGCTTTTTGTGTCTTTTTGATTCTAAGCATCTTTGCTATTTGCTTTTAGTGTCTACAAACACAACTGCGCAAATGCAAAATGCTTAGAATCAAAAATCTAACAAAAATCGTTGCATCAAAAAGTGGAACTTCCGCTTTAACTGCCGTTTCTAGGTTTATACGATATAAATTTCTTTTGACATGAAACGTTTTTAGGGTTACTAATAAGTAAAGTCCTAACAAAGGGAGAGTATATGCTAAAAAAAATACCTTTAATTTTGTATTTTGCTTGTGCTATCTCTGTTTCCGCTCAAGAAAACCAAG
The DNA here is from genome assembly GCA_025451995.1 of Parachlamydiaceae bacterium. Classification (GTDB taxonomy): domain Bacteria; phylum Chlamydiota; class Chlamydiia; order Chlamydiales; family Parachlamydiaceae; genus JANWJE01. Next base: position 7,787 of record JANWJE010000055.1, read on the forward strand.
ACAATCAAAATAATCCACCTCAAAATAATGAAGATGATCAATCCAAAGTCACTTTTCAAGGGGATTCACCAAGGTCAAACCCACGTTGGTATAAAAGTAAAGAAGCGAGACAAGAATATTTGAAAGGGGGGGGAGACTATCCTAAAAATACTTCACTAGATAATCCATCATCAAAAAAAGATCCTCGGTATTATAAAAATTCCACATCTAAAAGCTAATTAAGAAGATTTTAAAAATTTTAAAATGGCATTGAGAACTTGTTCAGGAGCTTCTTCTTGAGGAAGATGGCCGCAATTGTTTATTAATAATTTCTCCGCATGGGGAAAATCTTGGTTAAATTTCTCATAATGCGCAATGGGAAGTAAACTATCGTATTTTCCCCAAATAATCAAAGTTGGCATTTTTAGCTTTGAATATTTTGGCTGCATATCAATTAAGTGTTGGTTGTCAAATTTTTCAAGAGTTAAAAGAGATGCCTTTACCCCTCCTGGAAAGCGATAGGGTAGGCTATAGGCATCTACTTGTTCATCGGAAATTTTATCTGCATGATAGACAATTTGTTTTAAACCAAAACGCACCATCGTAGGATTCATAAATGCAGGCCAAATGTGTGCGATATGTTTGCCTATAGTTAAAGAGAATGATGTTTCTAATGGATATCCCAAAGCGCTTAAGAGCATCAGAGAGCGAATAGGACCGGGGTCTAAAAGGGCGAGTAATAGAGCGAGGCCGCCTCCCATGGAATTGCCTATAATATGTGCTTGGTTTATCCCTTTAGCCTTCATAAAGGCGTTAATTTGTTGAACGAATAAATCTGCGCTATAAACATCTTCAACAGGTTTGTCGCTCAAGCCATAACCGATTAAATCAATTGCCCACACATGAAAGCCGGCTTCTGCGAGCGGATCTAATAACGCTCTCCATGTAAACGAATGGGAGCGAAATCCGTGTAGAAAAAGAAGATGATCCGATCCAATTCCCTTTTCTACATAATGCATAGCAAGGGGGCCATGCGGGGATTGCCATTCCCAGAATTGCTTTCCCTCTTTAAGTTTTTGTTCTTCTTCCTGATCCAAAAATTGAATCTCCATAGAGACAAAAAGGGAAAATAATGCTATCCAAAAAAAAGCAAATAAGAGGACGAAGCATTTGATGATTTTTAAGCGATTCTTTTTCATAACCGAATTTTCTTTAATGCAGCATTTTATTTCAATACTAGACATAATGTAATCGCACCTCCTTGATCAAGGAGGTGCGATTACACCTTTCGTGATTCAAAATTTTGCCTAATGAAAGTTCCTTCCAAAGCAAAAATTAACGATGGACATGAGAGGTTTAAAAATATTTAAAAACCTTATCATTATATCGTTCCATCATTTCCATCGTTGATTTTTTCTGCGTGGCAAACCCTTGCATTTATCATGGTTTTTGTCAAACTATTGAACTTTTTTGTGTATACATTATGTCTATTGTTAAATAAAAGATTTTGTTATAAAAATCATATAAAAAAAAGCTGGAGGATTATGCGCTTTATTTTGAATTTTATTTTTTTCGGTGTTCTTTTCTATGCCATCCATATCCTTTTTCCTGACGCTTTTCACACAATGGTTGGTTGGGCCGATGCTATTTATAATTTTGTTCATGATATTTTAGCGACGTTATTTAGCAAAGCGCAAGACTGGAAAGAGCATAAAGCTCCAAGTCATCATCCGGAACAGGTCTTTTCTTTTCTTTTGAGATGATGAAAGAATTAGAACATAGTGAAGCATGGGAACAAGGGTTATTGCTCGGCGATGAATGGGCCAATTGTTTGACGCATGGAGCTGGTTTACTATTGAGCGTTGTTGGATTGATCCTTTTAATTCAAACACCCTTACAAGAAAACAACTCTTGGAGATTGTTAATTTTTGCTGTATATGGAATGAGTTTAGTCTTTTTATATGCAGCATCGACGTGTTATCATGCCCTGAAAAAACCAAAAATAAAAAAAATTCTTAGAAAAGTGGATCATTGTGCAATTTATTTATTGATTGCCGGATCCTATACCCCTTTTTCTCTAATGGTATTGGGGGATGTTCTCGGTTGGACGCTCTTTATCGTTGTTTGGTGTCTAGCTTTTTTTGGTATTTTTTATAAAATTTTTTTCTTTCATCATTCAAAGGTGTTTTCGACCGTCTTATATTTGTTTATGGGGTGGCTTGTGGTTCTTGTGGCAGAGCCGCTAATAGAGCGTTTTCATATTCATGGTCTTGGTTGGCTTGTCGGAGGGGGACTTTTTTATTCAATGGGTGTTATTTTTTTTATTTTTGATAAAAGAAAATTTTATCATGCGATCTGGCATCTTTTCGTATTGGGAGGAAGCCTTTGCCATTACCTCGCCATCTTTTTTTATTTATAGTGGAACTTCCGTTATAGAGCAAGCTCTCTGCTTCCGCTTTTCTCTTTGCTGTTATCAATAAGAATTTTATAGACAAAAAGGCTGACGATTGCAGAAAAAAAACACCATACGGATGCAAAGGTTGTTCTATAAAAGTAATCAGCTAAGACAAAAGAAGTAATCACTAGTAAACCATAAAGCCATACTTTTTTTAAGCTTGATAAAAAAAGTGGGAACATAACGATCAGGGGATAAAGAATTTCCTGACTTGGAATATGCCCTAAATATTGCAAACTATAGTGGATCACTTTTACATTGATGTCCTCTCGAATGGCATATGTTAAATTTAAAATTGAAAGGGCAAGCCCAAAATAGAGATTGATAAACAATAAGGATTTTCGCCATAAAACTTTTTCTAATAAAGCGAATGTTAATGGAATCCAAATCGGCCAAATAAAAAAAGCAAAGGTTAGAAAAGCACGTTCCGCATTTATAAATAATTCATGGTCTCCAAACCCTTTTTTTAGATGGAGCCAAATTAACCCCTCAGAAAACTGTTGAAAGGCAAATAATAGGGGAATTCCAGCTAAAAAATATTGCGGCAAAGAGTTGCTTCTTTTTAGACTAAGTCCACCTGCTGTCCCCAATAAAAGAGCTGCTGTAAAACTAGCTTCTGCTGAAAAACACATCGTTTATTCCTATAGACCCCTTTCGAAACTCTATGTGCTTGATAAAAAGAATCCAAAAACCTTTCTTTTTCTCAAGCAAAGCGAGTTTCGAAAGAGGTCTTATTTAAAATAGATTAATACTTTGTCAACCCTTCTACCATCCATTTTTACAATTTTAAAATGGAATTTTTCCCAAATAAAATAATCCCCAATTTTCGGAATGCAACCTAATCGTTGCATACAAAACCCACCTAAAGTTCTAAAAATTTCTTTTTCTTCTTCAGGAAGGGTATCAATATCAAATTGTTCTTTGAATTCATCGATGGGTAACATCCCATCTACAAGCCATGATCCATCTTTTCTTTGAATGACCGGATTGTCTGCAAGAACGCCTGTTCCGGGAACATCTCCAACAATTGATTCTAAGACATCATGCAGGGTAATTAATCCTTGGACTCCACCATATTCATCCGTGACAAGGGCCAATTGATCGGGTGTTTTCTTAAAAATTTCGAGAAGTTGTATCACTCGCATGTTTTCTGGAACAAATAATGGTGGTTTTATCACTTTTTTTATTTCTAAAGTGTGCATGCTTAATAATTGATTTAACATATCTTTTGAGGTAACAAAACCAATCACATTGTCCAATTCTCCATCGCATACAGGAAATCTATTATGCGGCGATTCATTTAATTTAGCTTGCAACTCAGCGGAAGAAATTTGATCATCTATCCATTCGATATCCATTCGCGGGATCATGAGAATATTAACTCGTCGATTTCCCAGACGAAAAATACTTTCAACCATGTCGTGTTCAATTTCTTTAATGACACCTGCCTGAGTTCCCTCTTCAAGGATCAATTTGATCTCCTCTTCAGTGATTTTTTCTTGAATTTTTCCTTTAGATAGGAGCTTTGCAATAAATTCAAAAGAGATCACAAATGGATAGGTGAGTTTGATGAGCCCTTTGATGCTATAAGCGGTAAAGGGAGCTAGTTTTTTCCAGTAGATAGCTCCTAAAGTTTTAGGAATCATCTCAGTCACAAATAGCATTGTTAAAGTCAATAAAACGGAGAACAAGGCAACCCATTTATCTCCGTATAACTCATTCACTTGAGCACCGACGCCTGCAGCACCAAACGTATGGGCAGCTGTATTGATTGTTAATATAGCCGCTAAGGGGCGATCGATTCTCAATTTTAAATCAGCAAGGATGTTTCCTACAGCAGGTCGTTTTTTTTTTAAAAGTGACACATACCCATTTGTACAGCAAAGTAAAACTGCTTCTAAAATTGAGCAAGTAAAGGAGAAGAAATGGGACGTTAAGTAATAAAAAAGGAGCAGTGTCATATATTTTGAATTAAATTAAACCATAAAGAGTCCTGTAAGCTCCTCTTCATTCATAGGAGAGTTTCTGGGGACTTTAACAATTTCTTCATTTGAAATCAAAGCTTGATTTTCTTCCCCGCTCCCATTCATTTGAGCTTCGATATCATTTGAGGGAGCTTTATTTGAGGATTCCAGATTCGGATCGGATCCCTGAGAGCTGACTTTTTCTAGTTTTTCAGACTTAGGTGTAATTTTCCATCCTTTGGGTGTCTCAAAATAGGAGACGTCGCGTGTCAATTGAAAACGTTGTTTCACTTGGGTTTGATAGTCTTCCAGTAACTGAAGAAATCTAGGTGGCGTCTGCGCTCGCTCTATGTAGACCCCAGCGCTTATTCCCCGTTCTCTTATTTCATCAGAGACAGAGTCTTGGCTCGATTGACGAAGAGGCAAGGATGGAAACCTGGGAAGTGAAGGAACTTCAGTGATGTATACAATTGGTTCAAGTTGTTCTAGTCCAACTCTTAAAGGATCAGTTGAAGGCAGCTTATGAATAATGGTTGAAATGACGCGGCAATAGACATCATCTTTTTTTAAATCAGAAGGAAGTTCAACATAACTTTTTAAACAATTTTGAATGAGAGTATCGAGTCTTTCATGAACGGCAAAGTGAGCAAAATCTAATGGGATCGTTCGATTCTTTTTTTCTTCATTCATTTCTCTTAATAATAATTGCTCATATCGTTGGATGACTTTGAGCTTTTTTATAAATTTTTTAAAAATGCGGGCATTTTCAATTGCTTCTCTGTTTCTTTTTGATTGCTTATCTTCCTCGTTGAGTTCAAAAGCCAGTTTGGTTTCATAAAAAGAAAGTGCTGATCGAATGAATATGCTGGATATAATCACTCCAAAACCAACCCATTTTGCTGCCTCATTTTTCTTGATCACTGTTAATGATATGGCGCCACCCACCTCAAAAAGAGTGGAAATGGCAGTTAAAGTAGTGAGAAGGGTAAGTTCGTTATTAAAACTTATATTTGAAGAGCAAAAAACCCTCTTTCTTAACTTTTCACCCCTTTGAACTGATTCATCCGTTTGTTGTTTTAAGACTTCAATTTGTGTTTTTACAATGGAATAAATAGCATCAAGCTGATCATTGGAAAGAACTGAGCTGGTTAAAATATTCTGATTAAAAGTGGTTACTTGCTCTACAAACGCTCTATAACTTTGAGATTCTAAAATATTGATAGACATTGCCCCCCCCTTTTTTCTTTTTTATCCTCCTTTCAATGTTTTTTTAAAAGTTGTCTTTATAAAAAAAAAGAGATATATCTTTTTTTTGAATGATCATTAAACATTCTTGTAAATCGATATGTACGAACAAAATCCTTTGTATACTAACCGGTTAATCCATCAAAAATCCCCCTATTTGCTACAACATGCCCATAATCCGGTCGATTGGTACCCTTGGGGCGAAGAAGCTTTTTCTGCGGCAAAAGAAAATGATAAGCCAATCTTTTTATCAATAGGATATGCCACATGCCATTGGTGCCATGTGATGGAAAGAGAATCATTTGAAAATATCGAAGTCGCCCGTTTAATGAATGAAACCTTTATCAATATAAAAATCGATCGTGAAGAATTGCCTGAAGTCGACAGCCTTTATATGGAATTTGCCCAAAGTATGATGGCAGGTGCTGCCGGTTGGCCTTTAAATGTCATCCTTACTCCTAATCTTGAACCTTTTTTTGCGGCGACCTATCTCCCTCCTTATAGCAGTCATGGTTTAATGGGATTAACTGATTTAATTGAGCGTATTTCCGATCTTTGGTCGGGTGAAGAACGCGAGCAAATTTTGAACCAAGCAGAAAAAATCGTTCAAGTCTTTTCTAACAGCATTCAAGCAATAGGGGAAGTCATTCCAGAACCTGAAGAAATAGAAGAGACGGCAGAATTATTATTCAAAATGGCTGACCCTATTTACGGAGGCATCAAAGGAGCCCCTAAGTTCCCTATTGGATATCAATATAGTTTTCTTTTGCGCTATTTTAAGCAATCTCAAGATACCCGTGCACTTTTTATAGTTGACAAGACCTTAGAGATGATGCATCGGGGGGGAATCTATGATCATTTAGGGGGCGGTTTTTCACGCTATAGCGTCGATGAAAAATGGATGATTCCACATTTTGAAAAAATGTTATATGACAATGCAATCCTAGCTCATTGTTATTTAGAAGCATGGCAACTTACAAAAAAAGAGATGTATCGTGAAGTGTGCAAGGGAATTTTGGATTATCTTATGAGAGATATGTCTCATGTTGATGGGGGATTTTTTTCAGCTGAAGACGCAGATTCTGAAGGGCATGAAGGTCTTTTTTACACATGGCCTTATGAAGAAATCGCAAAGATTCTTGAAGACGAAAGTTCTTTATTTTGTGAGTTTTACAATATCATAAACGAAGGGAATTTTGAAAGCAGGAATATTCTTTATCAAACAATGTCTATAGACGAATTTGCAGCTCTTCATCAAATCAATCGCGATGAGCTGCGCAGTCAATTTGAAAGAAATCGCAAAAAACTTTGGCAAATTCGGGAACAGCGGGTTCACCCCCTCAAGGATGATAAAATTTTAACTGCTTGGAATGGGCTCGCTATTTACACTTTCGCTGAGGCGGGCAAGGCGCTCATGCATGAGCCTTATTTCCATATGGCCATCAAATCTGCTAAATTCATTAAAAAACATCTTTGGAAAAATGGAGAGTTATTGAGAAGGTGGCGCGATGGACAAGCGATGTTTTCTGGAGGACTTGATGAATACGCCTTTATGATCCATGGTCTTTTAGCATTGTTTGAGGCGAATGGCGGGGTTGAATGGTTAGAATGGGCGATAGAAATGGCCAAAAAATTAAAAGAGATCTACAAGGCGGAAGAAGGGGGAGCGTTTTATCAAACAGATGGGAAAGATAAAAATTTAATCTTAAGACGCTGTCAATTTTCAGATGGAGCTGAGCCTTCCGGAAACGCCGTTCATGCTGAAAATCTCATTAAACTTTATCAAATTACTGGAGATGAAGATTATCTTAATCAAGCAGAAGATATTTTTAAGGGAGTAAGCGAATATTTTGAAAATTATCCCCCTGGATATTGTTACCATGCAATGAGTCTTCTCAGATATTATGATTTGAATCGAGCGACAATCATTGTTTCCTTGAATTCAAAAAAAGAATATGAAAAGGAATTAAAAGAAAAAATTTATCAATTATTTATCCCCCATAAAGCGATCATTTGGCAAACTGGGGATGTGGAATTGGAGGAAATTCTTCCATTTATTAAAGATTATGAAGCGATCAACGACAAAACAACGCTTTTTATTTGTCACCAAGGGGTTTGCAACGCGCCAATTGAAAAATTACCTGAAATGCTGGATGTCATTGAAAAACTATAAACTTAGAGCGTATATACTGCTTCCAGTTGAAAATTTACTTCGATATAAAGGTGTCTTTTGGTATAATGAGTGTAAAAATATACTATAGATATAATGAATTCATTTCGTAAAGAATTAGTTCAAATTTTGGAAACTCAAGCTTTTGACCGACTGGATACGCTCATAAACCCATCAATTTGGCAAGATTGTACTCTTGACGACAGAGAACTTCTTGCTCGCTTGCTCGTTATGCAAGGAACGTTAGATCTAGCACAAGGCAATGCTAAAGCGCTAGAAAGTTTTAAAGCAGCAAATCAAATCTCTTCCAATCACCCTGAAATTCTCTATCAACAGGCCCGTGCGCTTAGCGCTTATGAGGAAAATATCGCTTGTTTGAAGCTTGCAAGCCAAATTCTAGGTCCATCATTACCCCAACAACCATCGAGGGGTTGGGTACTCTATACCGAAATTCTCCTCAATATCGCCATTTTTGAGGGTGAGCTTCCCTTTTTTATAGAAGCAGAGGAACAGTTTCAACAAGCGCATCAAGTTTTAAAAGAAAAAGCAGATTCAACCCTATCAAAAGATTATTTTTACTGGAAATGGGGTGTCTGCCTAGCCATGTTGGGAAAAATTTCTGGTGAACCGATAGACTACTACCAAGCAATAGAAAAATTTCGACAAGCGTATGAATTGGGATATAAGGAAACAAGTTTTTTCAATGACTATGGAAATAGCTTAAAAGATTTAGGAAATTTAATAGAAAACAAAGAATATTTTCTAAAAGCGTTAGAATTATACGCTCAAACTGTTCAACAAAATCCGGAATCTTTTGATGGATGGTTTAACCAAGCTTATTGTATTCACCAATTAGCCGAATTTTATCCTCAAGATAAACAAGAAATGTTATTAGACCAAGCAGACGTCTGTTTTAGTAAAGCCGAAGCGATCGACAACAATTCAAGCCAACTTTGGTTAAAATGGGCCGAGCTGGATTCGTATTGGGGGCGATTAAAGAGAAATTCGCAAAAAATAGAATCGAGCTTAATTAAATTTTCTAAGGCTTATCAATTAGAACCAGGTCATCCCCAAATTCTTAAAAACTGGGCAGAATCTGAGCTTAATTTGGCGGTTTCTCTGGAAAGATTAGATCTTATTCAGCAAGCAAAAATTAAAATTCTTAATAGCATAGAAATTCAGTCTGACGATCCTGAAAGTTGGTACATTTATGGAACTTGCTTAAATGAACTAGGGCAATATTTTAACGATGAAGATTACTACAACCAAGCAATAGAAAAATTTCAATATGGACTTTCGCTTGAACGGCAATACCCTTTATTGTGGTACGGATTAGCCCTTTCTTATCTCGCTTATGGAGAGATGTCCGATCAGCAAGCTCTTTATGAAAAGGCCGTTTTAAACTTCGCTCGCATGCTAGAGACTGGTGAAGAAGGATTTCCCCAATTTTGGAATGATTGGGGGGTGGCCCTCTTAAAACTGGGTGAACTCACCGAATTAGCCTCTTATGTGGAATTGGCTATCGAAAAGTTTGAACGGGCATTAAAGCATCCCTTGCAACAGAATGAAGGGGAGGATCTCGATCTTGAATGGATTTATAACTACAGCTGTGCATATGATCTATTGGGCGAATTAAATGATGAACCCCCCTATTTTGAAAAAGCGATCCAAATCTTGACTCAAATCTTACAGATTGATTCAAACTATACAAACGCCAGATTTAATCTCGCTTTGGCTCTCACACATCTAGGAGAAGCTTTATTTGAAGTCGATTATTACCATAAAGCAATTGATCATTTTCATATCTTATTAGAACAAGAGCCTGAAAATGATTTGATTCATCTCGATTATGGGATTGCATTGATTCATTTGGCTATTTTAATCCATGATTTCCACCATCCGGAAAAATCAAATGCTTTCTTTCGACAAGCTGAAAGTCTTCTCCTCCAAGCAGCTGCTTTAGGCAATATCCAGTCTTATTATCAACTCGCAGGCCTTTACTCAATTACAGAACATCATCAACAAGCAATGTATTATCTTGAGAAAGCTCAGTTTAATGGTGCGCTTCCGGGAATCGAAGACATCTTGCATGATGAATGGCTTGAAGGGCTTAGACAAACCCCTCAATTTAGGCAATTCATTAGCGAATTGCCAAGTAGACAAGCATCAGAAGAAGCGTAAGCGACCTATTTTCTTAATGCAAAAACTCGCATAAATAGCTATTTTTTAAATTTTTATTTTAAACGCAAAGGTGCAAAGGTGCAAAGAAATGGAAAATGATAAACTTTGGGTAAGAATATATCAAAGCCGTACATATTCACAGGGTCTTCAAATTTTCATAAATTAAACAGGATGAGCAAGATAAGACAGAAGGGCAGTAATACTTAAAATGATGGTTTTCATAAGAAAAGTTCATGTTTTAGGTTTTTTTTCGTTATTCTATCCTGCCTATCATGCTCATCCTGTTAAATTTGCATTTATTGAGTACCCGTGAACATTTACTCAAAGACGGTATTACATGTGTTCTCAATGGCTTCTAGAACATTCTTTGCGCCTTTGCATCTTTGCGTTTAAAACAAAAAGACAAATACATCTATCTTCTCTTTGTAAAGGCACTAAATGACAGAAGACAGGAGAAAGTTTCTCATTTCGTAAAGAGCGTCACTATTGTCTTATAGCGTGATATGGTCTGTCACTTGAGTCCCTATCGTCCCTTTTTTTCTCCCCTAGGTTCCTGTTGTTCCTGTTCTACTCTTTGCTTCCGAATCGTTTGCGCTCATTTTCTGTCAAATAGCGCTTGCGCATTCTAATGCAATCCGGTGTCACTTCAATCAATTCATCTTCTTGAATATAATCAATGGCTTGTTCCAGTGTAAAGCGGCGTGCGGGTGTAAGGATGATATTTTCATCGCTTCCGGACGCTCGGACGTTGGTTAACTGTTTGCCTTTTGTCACATTCACAATGAGGTCGTTATCCCTGCTATTTTCTCCCACAACCATTCCCTCATAGACTTCATCGCCTGGAGATACAAATAATGTTCCTCTGTCTTGAAGGTTGAAGCAAGCATATCCGCTGGTTTTTCCGGCGCCGATAGAGATTAGAACACCGCGTGGACGTCCGGGAATCGTTCCTTTCCAAGGAGCAAATTGTTCAAATACAGATGTAAGAATACCCAGACCTCGAGTAGCTGTCAAAAATTCATTGCGGTATCCCATTAAACCTCTTGTAGGAATAAGAAAATCGATCGATGTGATCCCGTTTTCATCGGTATCGAGAAGTTGCATTTCACCACGTCGGCGTGAAAGTTCTTCAATAATAGTCCCTGAATATTCTTGGGGAACCTCAATGTGCACTCTTTCTATCGGTTCGTGTTTTTCACCATTGATCTCTTTAATGATCACGCGTGGAGTTGAAACGCTAAACTCATAATTTTCTCTTCTCATCGCTTCAATTAAGACGGCTAAATGAAGTTCGCCTCGGCCGGAGACTGTAATCTTATCTTGATCTCCTGCTTGATCTTCGATTCTCAAAGAAATGTTTGCTCGTTTTTCTTTTTCTAAGCGATCTCTAATTTTATTCATTGTCACATGCTTGCCGCTCCTTCCAACAAAGGGGCTATTATTCACAGTCATGTCGATAGAAACAGTGGGCTCATCTAGTTTAATCCTTGGAAGATGAACGATGTTTTTAGGATCGCAGAGCGTATCTCCAATGGTCACTTCTGGAATCCCCGAAAGAATGGCAATATCGCCAACACCAGCTTCTTCAACTTCTACTTTTTCCAAGCCAAGATGCCCTTCGATGCGTGTGATTGTCGCTTTTTTTTCATTTCCTTTGTCATCAATATGAATCACTTGCTGCCCTTTTTTGATCCAACCTTCCATTATTTTTCCGCATGCTTGACGGCCAACATAATCATCATAAGCTATTGTCGAGACGTGCATGAGGAAAGGATTGTCTAAACTTCCTTTTGGGGGATGAACGGCATAGGTGATCAGTTCGAATAAAGGTCGCATATCCTTGCGTATGTCATGCATATGGTGCGTAGCAAACCCTGAAAGGCCCGATGCATAACAGTATCTGAAATCGAGTTGTTCATCGGTAGCGCCAAGTTCGGCAAAAAGATCAAACGTTTCATCGAGAACTCTATCGGGATTGGCATGGGGGCGGTCAATTTTATTGAGAACGACAATCGGCTTTAGTCCCATTTTTAACGATTTTGAAAGGACAAAGCGGGTTTGAGGCATAGGCCCCTCTTGGGCATCGACGAGTAGGAGGACCGAATCGACCATTCCCAAAATTCTTTCAACTTCCCCTGAAAAGTCAGCATGTCCAGGTGTATCAATAATATTGATTTTATAATCATCAAAGTAAACAGATGTATGTTTAGCAAAGATTGTGATTCCACGTTCTTGTTCTTGATCATAGGAATCCATCATCCTTTCGCGCACTTGTTCATTATCGCGGAAGAGGTTGGACTGTTTTAATAGTGCGTCCAAAAGAGTTGTTTTGCCATGGTCAATGTGTGCAATAATTGCAATATTTCTAATTTTTTCAGGAGAATACATAAAATCTTATTTTTGAGTTAAAAATTATAAAAAATATAAATCTATTTTAATATAAAATCAAGAATATTCCCTATACATTATACATAAGACGATTCAAAGATTTGCCAAAAAAATGGTTTAAACAAGTTTTTTACTCCACAGAAAGATTAACGATGGAAATGATATAACGAGATAACGATAAGGTTTTTAAATATTTTTAAACCTTTCATGCTTTGATCAAAGATCAAAGCATGAGAATTTCTCGATTGCGTGTGATGGTGCCCTTTGAAAAAAGCAACAAAACTTAGACATTGAGCATATTAAGTGCTTTTTTCAAAGGGCACCATCACACGCAATCGATGGTCTTTTGTTCAATCATTATATCGTTCCATCATTTCCATCGTTAATTTTTGCTTTGAAAGGTAATTTCATTAGGCAAAATTTTGAATCACAATCTGTGTAGAAGCTTGCAAAAAAGGGGAATGAATATAATAATGTTCTCATGGAACTAAATGAGCGCGAAGAGATAGAGATTGAAGAGATTGAAAATGACGAGGAGGACGGTTTTGTTCCCGGAAATCTAATGGAGTCGCGCACTAGCCAATTAGACGATGTCCTCAATGAAAAATTGGAACATGCATTTCATCAGCCCACCTCTCAATTTGTCCTTCATGATATCGTTAAGATAGCAAGCGAACATGACCCTATTGACTTAGCTTATGCTGTTACCCGTCTTCCTCCTCAAGCCCGCATTGTCGTCTATGAGAACCTCCCCGATTTAAATGCAAAAATTATTTTTATGGCAAATACGGGCAGTAATACCCGTTCGGCTATCTTCCCCCTTTTAAGCGATCATGAAATAAAAACATTGCTAGAGAGAATGCCTCCGGATGAGGCTGCATGGCTATTAGATGATATGTCTGATCGCCGTTTAAGAAGGGTCTTAGAAATTTTAGAGCCCAAAAAAGGGACGCGCATTCGCGAATTATACAAGCATGACCGCCATAGCGCCGGTCGTTTAATGACGAATGAATTTTTTGCGTTTCATATGAACACAACTATTGGTGAAGTAGCAACGGCGATTCGAGATAATCCAGGGATCGATTTGACACGGCGAATCTTTGTCTTAAATGATGAGGATGAATTGATTGGCTTTGTCCCTGAAAGAAATATGATTGTGAATGCACCCTATGTCCCTTTAAAGCAAGTGATGAGGCCCGTGTTACATCAAATCCATGCCGATACATCAAGAGATGAAGTGGTCGATTTGGTCGAGCGCTATAAGATCCCCGCCCTTCCTGTTGTCGACGATGAGCAAAAATTAACAGGGGTCATCACCTATGAGCGCGTTGTTGAGGCGATGGAGGATATCGCCGATGAGACGATTGCAAGCATTGCAGGTACAGCCGAGGATTTAAGTGAACATGAGGCGATTTTAAAAAGATTTTTCTGGCGCGCCCCTTGGTTGATTGTCACTTTAGGCGCAGGACTTGTCACAGCAGCAGCCCTTTCCTACTTTAAAAACAGAGACTGGTTTAATTTTGTTGCTCTTTTCGTTCCTCTTATTGCCGGAATGTCTGGAAATGTTGGAATCCAATGCAGTACGATTATGGTCAGAGGGATGTCGACGGGGGAGATGTCATATGGGACTCGTCGCAAAGCGGTTTTTAGTGAATTGAGTATTGGTTTACTCATCGGCATTGTCTTTGGATGTTTATGCGGGATATTTGTCTATATTTTGAACATACTAGAAATTCATTATCTCGGTTCAGAGCCTCTGGTATTAGGCTTAATTGTGAGTTTTGGATTATTCGGCGCCTGCTTAATGGCTACGTTTTTAGGCACTCTTTCGCCCTTTTTCTTTGCCCGTTTTAGAATAGATCCGGCAGTGGCTTCAGGACCTATTGTCACAGCCTTCAATGATGTCCTTTCAACCCTTATGTATATCTTTATCGCAAAAATGATCAGCTCATTTTTCTTAGTCGGTTAAGGCAATAAACAATTTGGGATTTTTCTATGCTGTGCCTATGCCCGACCTAAAACAAAAATTTAACGCAAAGGTGCAAAGGTGCAAAGAGAGTACGAGTCGCAACAGCAAAACAAACCCCTTATCAATTTTGCTCTAACAAAATTGAAAAAATGTAGCCCCTTTGCGTCTTTGCACCTTTGCGTTAAATTTTTGTTCTGGGCCCTAGGAGCGAATTTAAATCTTTGCTATTAAGCAATCAATGTAGACGACAAAAGCATCTTCAATATTTTTTTTCACAATTGGAGATAAAGCCGGCGTAACGATGGCTGTTTTCAATTTATCGATTTCGCCGTCTAATTTTTTTAAATCTTCCTCTAAATGATGGAATTCCAGTTTTGATAGATGATGTCTCGCTTTTGCAATTGCACTTAAATCTAGCTTTTTCATCAATTCCAATTGCTCTTTTGCATGCGCATTAAAATGGCGGTTAATACGATAGTTGATAAAATGGTAGGCACCGAGCATCATCAAGGTGCCAATTCCTGCAGAGATCGGTAAAGCTCCAGCTGAATATTTATAAACGACAAATTCGGTAAGGAGGAGCGAGCCAAAAAAACAACCGGTTAAAACTGAGTAATCAAGCGATGTGAGTGGAGCAATTTTTCTTTCATATAAAGGCTTTACATGCTCATTCCAGACCCAATGTTCTTTAAATAAATCAAGCGCTTGGCTGCTCTTTTCGATGACATATAAAGTGGGGGCGCAAACGATTGTGTTGAAATTAAAAGGGATATTCATAAATAAAAGGTTTTTTTTTAAATATTTAAAAATTATTATATCTGTTTATGGCTATTACCATTTTTACTACTCTTTTTGACACCTTCGTCCTCATCTGGATCAATTTAAAAGTTAAGTGGATCAATTTGTTAGAGTACATACACATAGTGATCCATTATTATTCCAATTTTCGATTTGCTAAAATTGATACTGTTCTTTTACTTTTTTACCTATTTTCAAATCCATTTCGAATCAGTAAAAAATTTTCAGTTTATCAGGGTGAAGAAGAGATTTATACCTATGGCGAAACACCCCTCACTACCTTGGATCAAATAGCAAAGCTTTGTGATATTACCTCAAAAGATGTCGTTTATGAATTGGGATGCGGTCGAGGAAGAACCTGCTTTTGGCTAAATCAATGGATTGGATGTTCGGTTGTAGGGATTGATTATGTGCCCCTATTTATCGACAAAGCAAATAAAATTAAAAAGTTTTTTGGTTTACAAAATCTCCATTTTCGCTTGGAAGATCTCTTCCAAGCAGATTTACAAGGGTCAACTGTCATTTATTTGTATGGCACATGCTTCTCTAACGAGCAGATCCATACGCTTATTCAACGCTTTAGCACTCTCCCTGCAGGGACAAAAATCATTACTGTGAGTTATGCCCTCAATGATTTTGCAATCAACGCTCCCTTTAAAAAAGTGAAGCAATTTACTGCACTCTTTACATGGGGAGCCGCTGAAGTCACATTGCAAATCATACCGAAAAATTAGCTAGCCATAATTTCTGTTTTGCGCCCAATATTCTGTATGATTTGATCAATGGAGCGCGCCACTTGGTCGTGATCTCTCTCAGCTGATTGTTTTTGGCTAGAGTGATCGCTCGCTAATTCTCGCATGTGTTGATAGTTATGGCTAAGCATTTCTTCGCTCGATCTGGATACTTTATCAAAATAGGCAGAGCTACTTGAAAAAGCTTGTCCAACCGCATTTAAGCCCTGTCCAAAAGAAATGGAAGCAATCGAAAAAACCATTCCGGCCGTATTCATATATAAGGTGTTTTTTTCTTTATAGAGTTCTGCTTTTTTTTGGCTTGTTTCATTCAATTCGTTATGCAAGAGAGCTCTTGAATTGAGATGTGCGTAACGGCGTCCATCTTGATGTTTAAGATCATTGACAAAGACTTTTAGTAAAAGATCTTCCAACTCTAAACTTTCTGCTTCAGTCAAATATTCTTGATAGTCTTGATATTGCTGATAGGTGTCTTTTTTCTTTTTTGAAGAAGTGATGTGTTCAATGGGGTCAAATGCAGCCATGGCTAGCTCCTTTTTTATGTATTAGTTTAAAACCGCTTCTCGCATTTTATTGCTGCGGCGTAAGTGGCGAATCCAACCTTCGGAATAGGCGTTATCTTTTTCGATTGTTTCAATCAATCGATCGCGAGAATCATCGGTGCGTTGATTAAAATATTGATCCTTATGGGTAAACTCTTCATGATCCCCTTTATGTTCATTCATCAGGTATTGGAAATAGCTTTTTGCACCTAATGTCGAGGCGGTCAAAAATCCAGAGGTTAACGTGGATGCAACACCCCAGGCCGGATTGAGATATTGAAATGCAACAGCTCCGGAAATCAATCCTGCGGCGATATTGCTGAGTAAAGCTGCGTTCTGGGCAGTTTCAAAATACTTTCCAGTAACTTGGTCCTTAATAAGGACATCTTTGATTTGCGATAATAGTTCTTGTTGATATTTTTGAAATTCGCGGTATTTGCTATAGGTTTTTTCAACAACATTTGCATTTTCTTTTTGCAATTCTAAATGATGTTTAAAAATAATAAATAAAATCGCTTCCATTGATTCTTTGGTAATTTGAGAAGTAATCTCTTCGATGTCTCGCATGGAAATTTTTTCCACTTTTTTCTTTGTCTCAATGACATCGATTTCAAGCTTGCTTCGCGGTGCCTCTAACTGTGGGATAGGATTAATGATTGTTTCAGAAATGGATGTTTCGGAGTCATTAATAGGTTGTTTTTCTCCATTTTTGAACCAAGAAAGCAACCATTCCCAAAGGGAAAGCTGGGCTTTTTCTAGTTTTTCTTTGGGGGTTGAGGAACTAGAGAATGATTCAAGGGTATCGGTATTAAAAATCTCATGAATGGCGCTTCCTTTTTCCTTAGATCTTTCTCCAGAAGAGGTGGAAACAGGGGATTGGTAAATCAATGGTTGCGAAGTTTTTTCAATCTGACTCATTTTCTTTCTCTCCAAACTTTGCGCATAAAAGCGATATGTTCGCTTATTTTTTTATTATTCCCTGAAAGTTGCAGGGCTCTCTCCAAGCTTTTAAGTCCCTTATCGATTTGGTTTAAAGCAAAAAAACAATCGGCAGCTTGAATATAAAGCAATGGACTTTGTTTGAGTCCTAATTCTTCTGAAATGCTATAGCAATCTAGTGCTTCATCGTAATCTTTTAACATCTGACTACAAGCTCCAAGGCCCATCCAGTATTTAGTTTCTTTAGGCGAATGCTTTAAAAGATTTCGGAAGAAAATGGTCGCGTCAAAGTAATTCTTCTTTTGATAGAGAGAATAGGCGATTCCATAGAGTTCTTCTTCGTCTTCCATCACAATCGTTTTTTTCATGATTCTACTTGCGAATTCCTTCAAGCATGGGTCTTTTTGCTTGGTCTTCTTTTTTGTGCACATCTTTTAAAATAAGCATTAACCGATCGAGCTCTTTGACGAGGATTTCAATTTTTTGAGTATGATGTCTGTTTTCCTTATCCCAGCTGTCAGTTGATAAATGCAGGTTTTCGATGAGACGATCTCTCTCTAAACCATTAAATGAGGTTTGACCCTCCTTTAATTTAACCCCTAAATCTCGTGCAATTTGCAATTTTTCCAAGGTGGCCTCATTTCCGGTAAGATCGAGTTGGTTCTTTTCGTCGGTGAGGTTATTGATTTCAGCGATGAGGTCATTCACATGCCTCATTTTATCTTGTCTTTGGAGAACTTCAGCTGCGAAGGCATCTGCTTTGGTTTTTAATTTTTCGGCGTGATTAATATAGAATTTTTTTACCTGATCAGTAATTGATTTTTTTTCTTTCTTTAAAGGGGATAATATTTCTATATCATTTTGAGAAATTAAACTAACTGAACTTTCTTGATTAGGAGTCATAATAAAACCTCTCAGTTTGTTTTGACCAAATTATAACAAAGGCTTCTGATTATGTAAATCGATTTAGTGCTGAGAAAATATTCTGATGCGATTTTTTGTGCAATTTTTTTGCTTTTATTGATTTACTTAGGTATTCTACGAGCTTTTAGGTTTAAGCGAATGTCAAAAAGTTTTATTGAATCTTCTCTTGTTCAGCAAGACTTGCAATTTGAAATTCCTCTACGTCCCCAATCATTAGACGATTTTGTCGGGCAAAATTTAATTCGAGAAAGATTGGAGGTGCTCATTGGAGCTGCAAAACTGAGAGGGGAAACGCTTTGCCATTGTTTGTTTAGCGGGCCTCCGGGGCTTGGAAAAACAACACTGGCGAATATTCTTGCGAAAGCTATGGGAACCAATTTAGTCCTAACTTCCGGCCCTATCATCGAAAAGGCAGGGGATTTAGCAGGGGTGCTGACTTCTTTAAAAACAGGCGATATCTTATTTATCGATGAAATCCATCGATTAAATAGAAATATTGAAGAATATCTTTATCAGGCTATGGAAGATTTCGCTTTAGATTTAA
The DNA here is from genome assembly GCA_025451995.1 of Parachlamydiaceae bacterium. Classification (GTDB taxonomy): domain Bacteria; phylum Chlamydiota; class Chlamydiia; order Chlamydiales; family Parachlamydiaceae; genus JANWJE01. The sequence continues at coordinate 26,637 of JANWJE010000055.1, forward strand.
TGATTGATAGTGGCCCCAATGCGAGGAGTATTCAAGTAAAATTAAATCCCTTTACATTAGCAGGGGCTACAACACGTCTAGGATTGATCTCAGAACCTTTAAGAACTCGGTTTGGTTTTACTTGCAGGTTGGAATATTACGACGACCTCACTTTAGAAAAAATATTAATGAGAACTGCAAGGCTTTTAAACATTCAATTAGATAGAAAATCAGCAAATAATATCGCAAAAAGATCAAGGGGAACTCCAAGAGTTGCCAACCATCTATTGCGGTGGGTGCGCGATTATGCTCAAATGAGAAATAATAATAAAATCGACCCCCAAGCTGTCGATCGAGCATTAGAAATGCTCTCTATCGATGAGAAGGGACTTGACGAAATGGATATAAAAATGTTGAAGATAATGATCGACCATTATCAAGGCGGGCCGGTTGGCTTGAATGCAATAGCAGCATCAATTGGTGAAGAACCTTCGACAATCGAAGAAGTTTATGAACCTTTTTTAATTTTACAAGGCTTCTTAAAAAGAACTCCTAGGGGGAGAGAAGTCACACAATTAGCTTATCAACACTTAGAGAAATTTATTTAGGAGAAAGAAAAGATGGCTTATAGGATCTTTCTATTATTTCTGTCACTTGCAACATTCAGCTTGCCATTGCAAGCAGCAATCACAGATCAATTGTCAAATGCCCTTAAAGGGAACCGAGCAGAAACTCCAACGATCAAAGTATTAGTTACTCATGATGTTAAGGGGGTTGATTTACAAGTTTACGGACGTTATAGTCTCTTTGACCCGCATTCAAAAACCCATTTGAGTTCACGTTTTGCCGGAAAAAGCAGACATATTGAAGCGAGAGGCGAAGGTTTAAAATGGGGTGAGTCTTTTCCCGGTGTTTACCAGCTTCTCATCAAGCCGGATACAAAAGATACAATCGTCAATATCAATAATAAAGATTATGAAGGTTTTATCTATATTTATGATATTGGTGGAACAATCGGCATTGTAGATCAAATACCAATAGAGAAATATGTTAGCGCAGTTCTCGCAGCAACTCAAACTCAAAATTTGGAAAAAGAAACCATAGCTGCGCTAGCAATTGTTGCGCGCACGAATGCTATTTACCAATCTAAACATCCAAAAACAGATTTTTGGGCAGTGGATGGACAAAAAATAGGATTTCAAGGAATCGTTTCACTTGATCCGCAGATTCAACAAGCGATCAAAGAAACGCATCATATGATTATGAGCAAAACAGGGGTTTATGAAAAAGTAGCGACACCTTTTGCAGCGCAATTTGGCGAATTGCCAACAGGATTAACACAAAAAGAAATGGCTCCTTCTAAAATCACCCTCCAAGAGGCAAATGATCTTGCCAAAAAAGGGGAACATGCCGCTCAAATCTTATCAAAGGCTTTTCCCGATTCAACAATCATGTTGATGGGAGAATCTAAGTAACTTAAAAAAGAGAAGAGACGATAGAGATTTAAGTCTCTATCGTCCCTTCTTTGTTCTTTTTGAAGCGTTGATTTCGTCAGGATGTTCATTTATCTGATGAATCTCCAGTTTCCTTCCTATTTTTCTTCTTTAGGCCATTTGTCTAATAATATTTTTGCAATCTCTCCTTTATGTTCATGATGGGCTATAAAAAGATCACCAGGATCTTTAAGTTCCTCTCGATAGTCTTTTTTTATGGAAGTTTTGGAATGTTCAATATTGATAAAACCACAAAGATATGGCCATGCTTTCATTCTTTCTGTCCAAAGTTGAGATAATTTCTTAGCTTCTTGATGAGATAAGGTTCCATCTTTTTTGGCATATCTTCTTTCTAGCTTATCTACAAATTTCTCAATGCATGAACCGCACGTATTTTTAACTTGAATATAGGGGGTTAAAAGAGTTGGTGATCCTTGAAATGGTAACCATGTTTCTGCTTGGGAGGCAATATCTGAGATTGCTTTTGCGATATTTTCTACTTTGCAATCTTCAAAGTTACTAAAAAAAAATCTCCAAATACGAGATAAGTAGCCCACTTCTTTAAGTGTTCCATCAGGTTGCACGGAGACTAATATGTCGTCTTTAGATAATCTATAAATTAATTTAATTTGTTCATTAAATTGAGTTTGGTTGGTTATCATATAAACCTTTCAAATATTTATTTGATTCCAAATTAAATATAAATAAATATGGTTAATTATAAATTAGCGTAGTGTTTAGATTGCTTGAAGAGGTTAAATCGACGCAATCTTTTGGATGTGAATTCGATGATCCCGATTGCGCCGCAATCAGGGTCTGGGATTTTATAAGGCTTGAATTGAGTTCTGAAGGCCAGCTAAATACAATTAATTTTGAGAAATCATAGTTTTTGATTATTAATAAAATATTAATCTGAAATAAGTTTTTGATTAAAACGAAAAAAAATGTCATCGCACCTCCTTAGCCAAGAAGGTGCGGTTATTGTTATCATTTGCGAAAAGGTGAGAAAATATAGGCAAATAAAAACATAATGCTTAAAAATTCCTTAAAGCCTCCAAATCCACTAGAATCGGCCGCTTTTACAGGTTTTTTGGGACTTGTTGCATACAGAAGGGTTAATAATCCTAATGCAAGGGTCGCTACACCCGCAATTTTGGCATAGCTCGACCCCAAGAATGATGAACCTTTTTCTCTAACTGCATTCATAGTATTGCTTGCAATAGGATTAAAATTTAGTTTCATAAAACCTCCATATTAATGTAAAATAGTATAAATAATTTTAATTTAATTGTCAATTTAATTTATAAGTATTAGATGTTTTATTAAAAAATGAATTACACATAATAAAATTCAAAAATTTGGCAAATGCGCGATTTGAGTAAGATTTTTTACACCATAGAAAGATCAACGATGGTAATGATGTAGCGATGTAATGATAAGGGTTTTAAATATTTAAAACCTCTTTTCTTCAATCGTTATATCGTTCCATCCTTACCATCGTTAATTTTGGGAAGAATTTTCAATAAACAAAATTTTGAATCACGAGCAGTATACGGTAGCTCAGGCCTGGAATGATGCGTGTTCATTTCAGGCTCGACCCTTTTTAACGGCTTGAGGAGTGGCTGTGATTAGAATGGATTTTGACATCTCTTTCAGATCCGGCAAATCCTGTGCCATTAATTGACCAGGGCCCCTCTAATTCATCATGGGATATTTTGTAGAGTTGGACCCCCACGATTGGGTTTCCCAGATTATCGACCCCGACAAAATCAAAGGCTAAACAATCGCCCTTCTTCACCCCCGTTCCGACGCTCGAGCCATCGCTAAGAGCCCAGTGAGAGGTATAAATTTCTCCGGCTTTTTCGATTTCTAGTGTTCCTGAATAAGTCGATCCATCGGGGTTTTTTCCATGCACATTATATGTTCCTGATATCCCGCCCATGACTAGGGCACAGGGCAAAAGAAAAGAGCAAGCAAGAAAAGAAAAAATTCTCATAAGTGTCTCCTTGTTTAAATAGCTTTTAACATGATCGCGCTATACGAATGCATCCTTATGGTATCCCCAATGACAAATTTTCGCTGGTTTTCCTCATAAAAATCGTCCGGTGGGTTGTTAAATGTATTGACGATCCAAATCCAATGTTTGCCTTCCGGGGGTGGCGGGATTTTTACAGTTTGTGAGTTATTTAATGCATTAAATGCGATATAAAGAATAGACAATTTATCTTCAATAAGAGTAAAGGCAACAAAATGATTATCATTCCCCCAATCAGGATTGAACGGTGTCAGCCCATGCCAAGCGATTTCTTTATCGGTCAAGAAGTGATCTTTCCATAGACGTGTGTTATTTTTTCTAAAATCAATCAATGACGAAAAATAGCGATGGAAACCCGGCCGCACTTCTAAACGGTCCCATAGAAACCAATTTAATTGATTATCTTGACACCATGTATTGTTATTGCCATGCCGAGTATGGGCGTATTCATCTCCCATTAATAGCATGGGAATCCCTTGTGAAACCATAAGGGCGAGATGAAAATTTCTAATTTGTCTTTCGCGAAGCAAAATGATTTTTTTATTGCTGGAATGTCCCTCGATACCGCAATTCCAACTGTCATTATGATCAAACCCATCTCTATTGTTCTCGCCATTGATTTCATTATGTTTATCGTTATAACAGACAAGATCAGCTAAACTAAATCCATCATGTGCAGTAACAAAATTGATACTGCAAGTCGGAGTTCCTCTCCAACCGTACACATCCTGCGAGCCGCAGAGAGCTGTAGCAAAGGGTGATTTGAAACCCGGAGTTCCCTTAATAAATTTTCTGATGTTATCTCGATATCTCCCATTCCATTCTGACCATCTGTCCCCAGGATAGAATCCTCCTACTTGATACAAACCGGCTGCATCCCAAGCTTCAGCAATCATTTTTGTTTTTGATAGAATGGGATCTTGTGAAATGGCTTCAACTACCGAGGAGCGAGGATGAGGTGCACCATTTTGATCTCTGGTTAATATAGACGCTAAGTCTAAGCGAAACCCATCGACGTGCATTTCAGTGACCCAATAGCGCAAAGATTGTAAAATATGCTCAAGAGACCAAGGATGATTGCAATTGAATGTATTGCCGCAACCCGAAAAGTTTAAAAAGTTGCCTTGGGGGTCAATCATATAGTACCCATTTAAATTCAATTCTTTGAAGGAATAATGAGGCCCTTGTTGGTTTCCTTCGGCTGTATGGTTATAAACAACATCTAAAATGACTTCGATCCCATTTTTATGTAGTTCTCGAACCATTGTTTTAAATTCTACGATTGATTGATTGCCTAATGAAGTGGAGGCATAGCGATTCATTGGGGAAAAAAAGTTTACAGTGGAATAACCAAAGTAATTATGGAGTTTTTGTTTAGTTTCCGGATTCAGTGTATGACATTCATTTTCATTAAATTCATGGATCGGCATTAATTCAACCGCATTGATTCCTAATTTTTTTAAATAGGGGATTTTTTCAACAACACCAAGGAATGTTCCCGGGTGATACGCTCCGCTTGACTCATCTCGAGTAAATCCTCTTACATGCATTTCATAGATCACCAAGTCTTTCTTTGGAAGATCCAGACATTGATCTCCTTGCCAATCAAAAGGAGTGTCAAGGGATGATTTTCCATAGGGATGATAAGACTCTAAACTTCCCCATTCAGAAGGAGTGTTAAGAGATTTTGCATAAGGATCAAGGGTTAAATCCTCAAGAGTTTTTCCATGTTGTGAGATGCGGTATGCGTAAACAAAGCAATTAGGTAGGTTTTGTAAAAAAATATGCCAAACATCACCTGTTGTATTCATTTCAATTTCTTGAAAAGGATTTGAATCTTTTTCATCAAATAGGCAAAGAGTCAACTTTTCAGCATTTTTAACAGCAATCGCAAAATTGCAACCTTCTTTTTGATGATTGACACCTAAAGGATAGGGTTTCCCTATTTGAGCACTTAGTTCTTTTTCCATATTCTCCCTTATCTATAGACAAACCTACAAATTGAGTAGGTAAATCAATCTCTAATTCATTATTGATCAAAAGATTAGATGCCGCGAGCCCCCCAATTTTGCAATTACCTCATAATCGCCTTTTTGGTCACCTCAGCCAAGTTATAAACATTAATCTCGCAATAGTCAATTGCTGAAATTTATAGGAAAAGTGTATAATTGTGAAAAGGAAAAATAGATTAGAAATTTGTTCGAAAAATAGTTTACTTTTAAGGAGTTTTCGAGCATCTTTAACACAATTTACTAAGAACCGATCTTTCTTCTAAATACACCTCTTTTCTGGGAGTAGATAGTTTTTAGAGAAAGTAAAAGTTGAAAAAAATTGATAGATAAACTATTTAATGACAGTTTATATATCTCTAGGAGGTTATCCATATGTCATTTGAAAATGCAAAAGAAAACCTAAAAGAATTTGGCAAAGAGCTAGGTCTTGAAGGTTTAGAGTTCGATGAAAATAATACGTGTATTTTAGGAATAGATGATGAATTTTCACTTCACCTTACTTATGAGCCTAATTCAAAGAGACTCTATTTGTATTCTCCGCTTTTAGATGGCTTGCCAAGAGATGATAAGACAAGACTTCGCTTGTATGAGCGTCTCTTAGAAGGATCCATGCTTGGTGGACAAATGGCAGGCGGGGGTGCTGGAGTTGCTGTTAAAGAAGAATTGATTTTGATGCACTGTACATTAGATATGGAACATGCTGTCTCTTCTGCTTTAAGAGCTTTTGCCCCATTATATGTTGAAACTGTGGAAAAATGGCGTAAAATTTGCACCGAAATCTCCGAAGGGCGCGATGAGGCAAGCACAACTGCTAAGCCATCTCCGCAAATCATGCAAGGTGGCGGAGGCAAGCAAGGCCAAGGTTTTATTAAAATTTAGTCTAAGGACAGAAAGGACAATAAGGACAAAAAGGGTAATGAGGACAATATTGTTTTGATTATGTCCTCAAAATCCTTAAAGTCTTTAATGTCCTCAATGCCCTTTTTATTCCTTCCTTTTTCATTTTTTTCTTCTTATCTAAACAATAAATCTGCTAATCTAACAAACATTTAAATTCATTTTTCCTAAAGAGGCATCTTATGTTTATAGTTCATCTTGCAGGGCACCTCGGTAAAGATCCTGAAACACGATTTACTCCTAGCGGCCAAAAAGTGACTACTTTTAATGTAGCAACCAATCAACGAAAAGGAAAAGAAGATGTGACTGTTTGGGTGCGCGTCACTGTCTGGGGAGATAAATTTGATAAATTGATCTCTTATCTTAAAAAAGGAAGCGCCGTCATCGTTGTTGGTAAATTGCAACCTCCTACAAGCTATACTGATAAAGAAGGAAGAACCCAGATCACTTTAGAAGTCACAGCTGAAATGATCGAATTCAGTCCATTTGGAAAAACTGATCGCCCATCTGAAGGGAATCAACAGCAAAATCAACATGACGACGGACATCAAACGGCTCATACACCCTATTCTAAATCCTCTTATTCGCCGCAAACGATAGGACAGGGAAATGCTTTTTCAAATCAAGTAGACGATGACACATTACCCTTCTAAAAAATAGACCTCTTGCGTAATTAGCTTTGCTTGAGAAAATGAGAAATTTTTGGATGGATTTCTTGCCAAATTTTGAGAGAATATGCGAACATATGGTCAAAAAATTTGGCAAGAAAGACACCAAGACCCTGATTGCTGCCTTAGAAGGGCAGTAGATTCGAGATTATTTTCTCTCTAGAAGCTCGCACAGGCCGCCGAAAATAGTTGAGCCATATTGATTTAATATGGCTCAACTGTTTTTGCGAGCTCCTAGAGGAAAAGAATTCGAATCTGCCCGCTTATAAGGTGCGATCGGGGTCGTTGAGGAAAAGAACTCGAATCTACCCGCTTATAAGGCAGCAATCAGGGTCAAAGTCCATTTTATCAAGCAAATGTAATTACGCAAGAGGTCTAATGATGGAATTTTCTCAAACTGAACATTTAGAAAAACGAAAAAAAAGCGATCTTCTTGTCTTGCCTTTCTGGAATGATCATCAAAAGGCATTCAAAAGTCATTCTCATAAGGCCAATCTGCCAAAGATTGTTGAGGATATCCTTTCTCTTGAAGATTTTAAAGGGAAAGAGGGTGAAGTTCTATTTCTCTACGTTGAAGGGCAGCCTGAGCAACGGATATGCTTGCTTGGACTTGGCTCTCAAGAAAAAATGACCACAGAAAGTTTAAGAAAGTCTTATGGAACCTTAGCAAAAGCGTGTTTGTCAAAACAATTAAAGCATTTAAATATCATTGTTCCGGAGATCAAAAAATTAAAAGAGGAAGAGTTAGTCCAAGCGATAGCAGAAGGGTTATTATTGCCCAATTACCATTTTAACCGCTATAAACATCGAGACCCCGAAGATAAAGAAGAAACCCTCATTCAGACAATCAATTGGATTGCACAACATCCAAATGTTGTTGAAATTGCTGAAAAAGTGAAGATCATTTGTGAAGCAATCAATATCGCAAGAGATTTAGTCAATGATAATGCCGATTCCATTACACCTCCATACCTAGCTGAATACGCAAAGGAAATAGGGAAAAAAGAATCGGAGATAAAAACCACTGTACTTGATAAGAAAAGAATTGAAAAAGAAAAGATGGGCCTCTTGCTCGCTGTGAATCGAGGATCAGATATTGAGCCGGCCTTTATTATGATGGAATATCTAGGCAATCCTGAAAGTTCCGATAAAACAGTGATCATTGGAAAAGGGGTGACTTACGATACAGGCGGTTTAAATCTTAAGCCAACTGGCGGAATGGAAACGATGAAGACAGACATGGCAGGCGGCGCCGCATGTTTTGGGATTATTCTGGCAGTAAGCAGATTGAAGATGAAAGTAAATATTGCTGTCGTTATCCCTACAACTGAGAACGGCATCGATGCAAAGAGCTTTAAGCCGGGAGATGTCTATACCAGCTACTCAGGAAAAACGGTCGAAATGACCAATTCCGATGCAGAGGGACGTCTCATTCTAGCCGATGCTTTGGCCTATGCAGCTAAGAATTTAAACCCCTCTCGCATCATCGATTTGGCGACATTAACGGGTGCCATCGATATCGCCTTAGGGCCAGAGGCAGCGGGGATGATGACCACAAATGATGTATTAGCAGATGGACTGACTGCAGCAGGTAACATCAGTTTTGAGCGCCTTTGGAGAATGCCTCTTTTCGATGAATATAAAGAAAGATTAAAATCTGATATCGCCGATCTGAAGAGTTGGAATGGCCGCACAGCCGGGGCAAACGTTGCAGCCACATTTCTCGGGCAATTTGTTCCAAGTGAAATTCCTTGGGCTCATATCGACATCGCATCGACAGCCTATATGACCGAGGCCAGAAAATACTTGCCTAAGTACGCAACGGGTTATGGGGTACGCCTCATCGTCGAGTTTCTACGCCATTATGAGGCTGTAAAAAAATAGACCTCCAGGAAAAAGAGGTCTATACTGCTTCCAGCTGAATCTTGGACTTTGGGGCTGCTTCAACGCCCCGGGGTTGAGAGATCGCAAGAGGCATTGTATTGATTTAATACTATGCCTCTTGCGATCTCTCAACCGCGGGAGCTTTCAAGCTAGCCCAAAATTCCAATATTCAACTGGAAGCAGTATATACTCGAAATGCTTTAATTGATTCATCCCAAAATTTAAGAGAGAAGGTTGAAATCGTGGCAATTGCCCCAGGAGCATTTATTAACGAAACACTTTGTAGAAATGTCGTTCATTATTTAAGCATGAGAGATATAGCTCCAATCGTTGATGTTATCGGTAGTTTGAGCTGCCTCGATACCATGACTCTTTTAACTGCAGAATCAGCAGATTTGATCGATCATTCATTTACCAGTCCTACTTTTAAAAATCATTTAAAAGCAGAAATAAAAAAATATTTAGAAAAATAATCACTCTATGTTGCAAACAATAATCATTACTTTTTGTTTTTCATTTTCGAGCTTTGGGCTTTTAGCAAAAATTATTGAAGCACACACAATCCATCAAATTGAAAAGAATTTCGATCGATTGAGCACACGTTCATTACTTATTTGGGATGTTGATCATACTCTCATATGCCCCAAAGATAAAATCCTGAGTTTTGGCAATGAAGCCCTCGCACTTGAGCTATCCATGCGACATTTCAAAACGACTGATAACCAAAAATGGAGTCATTTAATAAGTTTGATTTTTAGTCAAAGCTCTTACAGATTAGTCAATCCGAAGATCGCAGAGCTCATCTCTTCAATTCAAGCGAAAGGCATTCCGACGATGGCCTTTACTGCCCTTGGCACAGGAACTTTCGGCAATATTGAATGCTTGGAAAATATGAGAGAACATCAACTCAAAAAACACAAAATTGATTTCACCCCTTTTCTATCACATTGCCTTTCTAGTGAATGGGGGGAGATTTTTTTCGAAAATTATAAACCTCGATTTAAAAATGGCATTTTATACAGTGATCGATTAGATAAAGGAATCGTTTTCGAAAAATTTTTTAAAGAACTTAAATGGCAACCGGATCTTATCATCTTTATTGATGATACGTATCAGTGTTTGACATCTGTCGGCAAAATTCTAAAAAAACTCCGTATTCCTTATCTCGGAATTCACTATTTAGAAAGCAAAAACTCTCCTGTACAAGTTAATAACGACATTGCCAATCTTCAATATCAAATCTTATCTGAAAAAGAAATTTGGCTCTCCGACGAAGAAGCAGAAAGCCAACTTCATTCAAATAAGATAATACCGAAATAATTTCAAAATTTGGTTTTTGAGCTGCGCGAAAGCTCCCGCGGTTGAGTGATCGTAAAAGGCATAGTATTAAGTCAATACAAAGCCTTTTACGATCGCTCAACCCCGGGACTTTGGCGCGCTCAAAAGCCAAATTTTGAAGTTATTTCGGTATAAATTAAACATCTACAATCATGGTCCATTGCAAAAGATCATGCTCTAAATGAATCACTTCATCGTGATAGCTGATGGCTTTAAAAGGGCTTCCTACCTCACAATCCAGCTTTGAAATCAATGAATTGAGGCGGGCTATCACATCATCAAGGTCCGGTTCTTGTGAGATGGATTGATAGAAAGGAAGCAGTTCCGGTGCTTTAAATGCCAATGCACCCAAAGCATTCGTATAGAGTTCTTGATTATTTTTTCCCCGAACTAAAAAAGCCATGTCGGCTGTATGGTTAATTTCCTCAAAAGGAGTCATCACAGGATAGCTCCAACTGGGAAGATACTGAAGGTTGCCTGTGCTTTCATAAAGGTGGATGGCACCGGTATAAAAAGGAAGTGAATTGAAAGCTTCCTTCCAAGCAAACGAATCAAAGGGCTGGCGACAAATTGTGACATGCGGCAACCAAGGGCGCTTGTCTAATGAATAACCAAAAGATTCCAACCAATCGGAAATTTTTTTTTGAATCTCTATTACCCCAGAAACGGCAGTTGAAGGCGATAAATTGACGCAATCTTTTGAGCCATAATCGCTAACAATCGGGGGTGCCTTCACCTTTTGGGAA
>JANWJE010000056.1 GCA_025451995.1 Parachlamydiaceae bacterium
GCTCCCGCGGTTGAGAGATCGCAAGAGGCATAGTATTAAATCAATACAATGCCTCTTGCGATCTCTCAACCCCGGGGCTTTGAAGCAGCCCAAAAGTCCAAGATTCAGCTGGAAGCAGTATATACTTACTCATACAGGTTTTTGAAATGCAAAAAGGTCATTATTTACAATTTAGCTGTCAATGCTGTCAGAATTCGATACAATTTTCAGTTTTTGAGCTTGAGACAAACCAACAAGTGAAGTGTAAGGATTGCGGTCAAATCTATGACTTTCGAAATGAAGTATTAATGAGACAGCTTCGAAAATTCGAGAACTTATGCCGACAGATTAGATTGTCTGAAGAAATCTTATCGAATACTTCGGTAGGAATTTATTTGGGCGATAGAGAAATAAAAATTCCCTATAAAATTTTATTATCTCGTTTAAATTCTACACTTGATCTTACGATAGGAAATAAGCTATTAAGCATTTCTTTTAGAATTGAGCCAACAATCGATACTCCAATGTTGGAAAATTATACCAAAATAAGTTATACAGAAACATCTTGAGAAAACTATAAATGGATGGATGATATGAGTAAATTGGAGAAATTAAGATCGATGACGACGATTGTTGTCGATACGGGCGATATTGAAGCAATTAAAACCTTTCATCCAACTGATGCGACTACAAATCCAAGTTTAATTGAAAAAGCGATAGAAAAAGCCGAATACCAAGGGTTGATTGATGATGCCGTCAATTATAGCAAGAAAAAGGCTAAAAACCCTTCAGAGCGGTGTTCCTTGCTTCTTGATAAACTCTTTGTTAATGTGGGCGCTGAAATTTTAAAGTTAATCCCCGGGCGTGTCTCTACAGAAGTAGATGCTAGATTATCTTTTGATATTGAAGGAAGTATAAAAAAGGGCCAACAGTTGGTGGGCCTCTATGAGGAAATGGGAATTAATCGGAATCGGATTTTAATTAAATTGGCCTCCACATGGGAAGGGGGCATTGCTGCTAAAGAATTAGAGAAAATGGGCATTCATTGTAATATGACTTTATTGTTTAGTCTTCCCCAAGCGATCCATTGTGCTGATTCTAATGTGACATTAATTTCTCCCTTTGTGGGGCGCATTCTCGATTGGTATAAAGCACATGAGAAAAAAGAGGGCTACCCTGCAGCTGAAGACCCCGGTGTGAAATCGGTGACCAACATTTTTAATTATTATAAAAAGTTTGGTTACAAAACACAAATTATGGGAGCTAGCTTTCGCAATAGAGATGAAATTTTAGAATTGGCAGGTTGCGATCTTCTCACAATTGCCCCACAACTTCTCGATGAACTCTCAAAGGCTGAAGGGGAGCTTGTGCGTAAATTAGATCCTGAGGTTGCCAAACATTCCACTATTGAAAAACTTTCTCTTGATGAAAAAACGTTTCGTTTTATGTTGAATGAAGATGCGATGGCTACAGATAAATTAGCGGAGGGAATAAGGGGATTTACGCAAGCTGCAAAACAATTAGAAGGAAAGCTTTGCTCTGCTTGCCACATAGGATAGAAATGGAAAAAGCAGTAAGCGAGTCCAAAATATTTGGATTTTGGGTATATCTGATGACCGATTTGGTCATATTTGCCTCGCTTTTTGCTTGCTATATTGTTTTACATGGCAATACTTCGAATGGACCAACTGCAAGGGAGTTATTTAACCTCGACTCTGTATTAGCAGAAACTTTAATCCTTTTAACAAGTACATTTACTTGTTCTTTAGGAATGTTAGCTGTAAATAGACAGGCAAAAGGATGGTCAGTTCTTTGGTTTTTAATCACTTTTTGTCTGGGCGTTGCCTTTTTGACAATTGAGTTGACCGAATTCGCTGATTTTATCGAAAGAGGAGCGAGTTGGCAAAAAAGTGCGTTTTTATCGTCATTTTTCACTCTTGTTGGGACGCATGGTCTTCATATCTTTTTTGGGCTGATTTGGATGGTTGTGATGGGATGCCGCATTCTCACTCGACCATTAGATCACCATAGCTATTCGCGGGTATTTAGAATGGCTCTTTTTTGGCATTTTTTAGATTTTGTTTGGATTTTTATATTTACTGTTGTGTATGGCATAGGGATTTTAGAATAAGATGGAAGTCACCTCGCGAATTACAGGTTTTCTAGCCTCCCTGCTCTTAACGTTTCTAGCTTATTTTATGATCATTTCGCCGGGATTTTTCAACTTCGATCAGAAGACAGCGGTAGTATCTATCTTAGCCCTGGCATTCGTGCAGTCTATTGTCCAGCTCATTTTCTTTATTCATGTGTGGAAAGAAGAGGGAACACTTTGGAATCTGAGTGTGTTTATTTCTACAGCATCGATTATCTTCATCATTATCTTTTTTTCAATGTGGATCATCAATCACCTCAATGAGCATATGCAGTAATTAATTTAACTTTTTCGTCCCCAAAATAATAAAAATGAGCCCAAGAAAATGAGGAATGCACCCGGATAGCTTAAGAGGTATTTGGCGGGATCATAATTGACAGCTAAGTGTACAAATTGAATTGTCTTATCAGGAGAGGTTTCTATCGAAGAGAGATAAAAACGGTACCCGTTCCATGTTTCATACACGCGATTCATACTCAATGTGTGTTCGTTCCATTGTTTTTCCTTATCTTCAACAAGGAGTTCGCATTCATAACTGTAAGTTTGTGTTGAATTTGGATAGAAGATTTGGCGAGCATTTTTCAACAGAAGTTTAAAGGATAAAAAATGAATCATATTTTGGAGTCTAACCTTGTACTTTCCATTAAATAAGGGCCATTTTAGGTTGTCTGGATCATAAGCTAGAGCGATTTTTTGTTTATCAAAACCTTCTTGAAATTCTAAAATAATGCCAGGAACGCATTCTTCTAGCCTGAGAGGGGCCTCTTTTGGAATTAATCGATAGGTAAATGGCGTTTCAAAGCTATAAAAGTTTTTTTCCACATGTTTTGCGAAGGCTGCTTTTTTACAAAATAAAGAAAATGGCTTGATTTCCATTGGCAACTGACCCCTTGGCAATTGATCAATAGGAATCATTTCTTTATGCTCCTCATTTTCTACTAAAAGGGCAAGTGTATTAGGAATGGCAACCTCGTTGCTCTCAATCCCTTTCTCTAGTCTCAACCTTCCTTGAAGGCCAAATTGATTCTTTATCATTTGACCAGTTAAAAGCATCAGCAACCCCAAATGGGTCAATAGGAAAGGAATATGTCTTTTTTTATAAGGCCAACGTCTCAAAGCGGAAAAGAGAATGTTGATAAAATAGAGCGACAGCAAAAAAGAAAAAAATGGATGTTGATATGTCCAGCTCGCAGCATAAAGATGTGAAGCAGCCATGCTTTCTAACAGAGTGCCAATAACCACTAATAAGATTGTTATAGCAATCAAGATGATGGCAAAAGAGACACTTCCTAAAAAATGATACAGCGCAAGTAGATACTTAGACATTTAACCTTTTAAATATTCTCTCTCTAAGTTATATAAAAACTTATAAAGTTACAATTTTAGTCAAATGGAAGATGAAAATTTTTTAGAAAACCAGATTGAAAATCTCCCTTTCCTTGAAGAACTTCAACGGGAATCAAAATATAAGCAAATGGATCCTTCTTGGGTTGCATTTTTCGAAAAATTTGATGGAGGTTCCACCCAAACTATTGAGGGTTCTCATGATATCCGGTTGATGCAATTGATTGATGCTTATCGAAGACATGGCCATTTGATAGCTAATATTAATCCCATTGCGCTTCACCCTCCGGAAATGCCGGATGAATTGAAAATTGAAGAATATGGATTCACTCACGAAGATTTAGAAAGGGAATTTCCAACCTTTGGCCTCTTATCAATGCCGTATGCTTCATTAAAGGCAATCATTGAAAAGTTAAAGCAACGGTATTGTCAAACAGTAAGCTTTGAATTTAAAGGGTGCGTGGTCCATGGATTAGAATTATGGATCCAAGAGAGAATAGAAACGGGTTATTTTGATGAGCCTCTCCATTTAGAGCAAAAATTAGCGATATTTGATTACTTATTGAAAAGCGAAATTTTAGAGTCTTTCTTGCACACGAAGCATGTGGGTAAAAAACGATTTTCCTTAGAGGGATCAGATACATTAATCCCAATGCTTGCTTTGATGATAGCTAATGCTGCCGAGGATAAAGTTGAAGAGATAGTCATTGGAATGTCTCATCGAGGAAGATTGAACGTTTTAGCCAATATTTTAAATAAACCTATCGCTTCTATCCTAAAAGATTTTGATGATGATTATGTGCCTGCCTATTCTGAAGGAATGGGTGATATTCGCTATCACAAAGGACATGCAAATGAGGCAGTCACTACATATAAAGGCAAAAAAATTAAATTGAGTGTGGCACCCAATCCAAGTCATTTAGAATCAGTAGATCCTGTGGTTGAAGGACAAACGCATGCAAAGCAATATCTAGCAAAAGATGAAACGGAAAGAAAAAGAATCATTCCCCTTTTAATGCATGGCGATGCTTCTTTATCCGGCCAAGGCGTTGTTTATGAAACATTGCAAATGAGCAAGCTTGCAGGCTTTCTAACGGGTGGAACACTCCATATTGTCATCAATAATCAAATCGGCTTTACAACTTCTCCTGAAGAGGGTCGCTCGACCCATTATTGTACAGATATAGCCAAAACTTTTGAGATTCCGGTTTTTCATGTCAATGCAGAGGACCCGGAAGCTTGTATAAAGACAATATTATTTGCTTATGAAATCAGGCAAACGTTTCATTGTGATGTATTTATCGATCTCAATTGCTATCGAAAATATGGCCATAATGAAGGAGATGAATCCCTTTTCACACAGCCCTTAGAATATCATTTAATCCATAAAAAAAAATCAATACGCGCCATTTATCAAGAAGAATTAACCAAAGGTTCTCACTTAGAAATAAAAAATATTGAACAAAGAGAAGAGACTTTAAAAGGGCATTTCCAAGAGGCTTATCAATCACTGGAAAAAAGATGCGATACAAAACATTTAAACCTAGAAACGGCAGTTCAAGGTTATAAAGAGAATGTCTTTAAATTTGACTCCGTTAATACAGGAGTTCCACTCTCTTTCTTACAAAAAGTGAGTGAATCGTTTTATAAAATTCCAGAAGACTTTCATATTAATACAAAAGTGAAAAATCTCTTTCAGGAAAGGGCAAAAGCGATCAGTGAAGATAAATCCATCGATTGGGGCACTGCCGAACTTCTGGCATATGGATCTTTAGTTTTAGAAGGCACACCCGTTCGATTAGCCGGACAAGATAGCGCTCGAGGCACTTTTAGCCACAGACATGCCATTTGGATAGATCAAATCGATAACCATTCTTACTATCCTTTAGCCCACTTAGATCCAAAGCAGGCTAGATTTGAAGTTTTGAATACTTGTTTGTCAGAAGTGGCGGCTTTAGGATTTGAATATGGATATAGCACCATATCTTTAAATGGATTAAATCTTTGGGAAGCTCAATTTGGAGACTTTATTAATTCCGCTCAAGTCATTATTGACCAATATATTGCAAGTGGAGAACAGAAATGGGGGCAAAAATCCAATTTAGTTTTGCTACTCCCCCATGGATTTGAGGGACAGGGACCCGAACATTCCTCAGCTCGTTTTGAAAGATTTTTGGCTTTAGCTGGCCATGACAACATGCAAATTGTCAATCCTTCCACCCCTGCTCAATTGTTTCATCTATTGCGCCGTCAGGTGAAATCAGCAATAAAAAAGCCTTTGATCATTCTCACACCTAAAGGACTTTTGCGCCATTCTGCTTGCACAAGCAAGGTCACAGAACTTGTCGAAGGGAAGTTCTCCAGTGTTTTAGACGATCCCAAAATCCCCGAAAGGGTAAGAAAACTAATCGTATGCAGTGGCAGAATCTTTTACGATCTTGACAGCTTTAGAGAAAAAGAAAAAATTAACGATATCGCCATCATTAGACTCGAACAACTTTATCCTTTGGATATCCATGAACTTAAAAAAACCATCCTTCGCTATGGTTCGATTGATCACTGTTTTTGGGTCCAGGAAGAACCGGAAAATATGGGCGCTTGGCCTTTTATCTCTTTATATTTATCTCAAGATGAGACTTTTGGTATTCCCATCTCCTTTATCGGAAGAGAAAGAAGCTCCTCTCCGGCTACAGGGTTCTATGCGCGTCACAAAGAAGAATTAAACATGATCCTTGAACAGGTATTTAATAGACCTCTTGCATAATTCCATTTATTTGCTAAAATGGATTTTTGACCCTGATTGCTGCCTTATAAGCGGGTAGATTCGAGTTCTTTTCCTCTAGGAGCTCGCAAAAATAGTTGAGCAATATTAGTCAATATGGCTCAACTATTTTCGGCAGCCTGTGCGAGCTCCTAGAGAGAAAATAATCTCGAATCTACTGCCCTTCTAAGGTAGCAATCAGGGTCTTGGTGTCTTTATTCCCAAATTTTTCGACCATATTAATTCAATATGCTCTCAAAATTTGGCAATAAATCCATCCAAAAACTTCTCATTTTAGCAAACAAAGCGAATTATACAAGAGGTCTAATGAAAAAAGAAATCAAAGTCCCAGCTATGGGAGAATCTATTTCTGAAATTACTATAGGCCATCTTTTAGTAACTTCCGGATCTATTGTCAAAATGGATCAAGAAATTTTGGAATTGGAAACAGATAAAGTCAACCAAGTATTGTATGCCCCGATTTCAGGAAGAATTGAAATCGAAGTAAAGAGTGGTGATATTGTTAAAATCGGCGACAGAATTGGATGCATTGAAGTGATTAAAGCAGAAGACTCAAAAGAAGGAATTAAAGAACCTGAAAATTTAAAAAAAGAAACAGCTAAACTTGAACAACCAGTGCTAGAAAAAAAAGGTTTAAAAATAACAGCTGAACAGTTTGTAAACGACCTTAAGAAAGAAACACCCTCTGGTTATTCGAAAGAGTCTCAGTATCAAATCGGGAAGGGTGACGAAGAGGATCGATTTGGCAAAGCCGCAGCAAGTCCAAATGGGAAGTTTCAACTAGAGGACGGTATAACCAAGAGAGAAACTCGCCGCCCGATGACAAAAATCAGAAAAGTCATCGCTCAAAGATTAGTTCAAGCGCACAAAGAAATGGCAATGCTGACAACATTTAATGAAGTGGATTTGACACAAGTCATCTTTTTGAGAGAAAAATATAAAGAGGAATTTCCAAAAAAATATGGATGCAAGCTTGGATTCATGTCTTTTTTTGTGAAAGCGGTCATTTCTGCTTTGCATGCTTATCCAAATTTAAATGCATTTATCGATGGAGATGAAATCGTTCAAAGGGAATATTTCAATATTGGCGTCGCAGTTGGGACTGATAAAGGGGTTATCGTACCTGTCATTCGCAATTGCGATCAATTGACCTTTGCTGAAATCGAACAGCAGATCGAAAATTATGCCAAGAAGGCACGCGAAGGAGGCCTTGTAGCAGATGATTTGCAAGGAGGAGGGTTTACAATTACAAATGGTGGAGTTTATGGTTCCCTCCTCTCAACACCCATTCTTCTCCCTCCCCAATGTGGCATATTGGGAATGCATAAAATTGAAAAAAGACCTGTGGTTATCAATGATCAGATTACAATCCGATCGATGATGTATTTGGCTTTAAGTTACGACCATCGTTTAATCGATGGCAAGGAAGCTGTTTCATTTTTAGTTCATATTAAAAATATTTTAGAAGAGCCATCCAGATTATTGCTTGAGGTCTAAGAGGTCTAAGAGGTCTAATATGTTTGATTTAGTTGTCATAGGAGCGGGCCCGGGTGGATATATAGCAGCTAAGCATGCAGCCGAATTGGGCTTGAAAGTTGCCTGCATAGATAAATCAGAAAATCTTGGTGGAACATGTCTAAATGTGGGCTGCATCCCATCGAAGACGCTATTACAAACAACCGAGCATTATCATTATCTAATGCATCAAGGCCAAGACTTTGGAATGAAATGGAAAGAGTTGTTTTTTGATTTCAATGCATTGCAGTCGAAAAAAAATGAAATTATCAGCGGATTAAAGGGGGGCGTTGCCTCTCTTTTCAAAATGCATGGAGTCACTTTTATTGAAGGGTATGCAGAATTTATTAGCCCAACGCGATTAAAAGTAACGACTAAAACGGGCGAATTTCAAGAGATTCAAGCAACAACCTTCTTAATTGCTACAGGATCTGAGCCGATCTCTTTGCCCAATCTTCCCTTTCATAATAATAAAATTGTCTCTTCAACCGGAGCATTGAATCTACAGGAAATTCCGAAAAAGCTTTTAGTTGTTGGCGCCGGGGTGATTGGCATCGAGTTAGCTTCAGTCTATCGTCGACTCGATACGGAAGTCCAAATCATTGAAATGATCGATAAAATTTGTCCTTCTTTAGACACATCACTATCACAATCCCTTTTTAAAACTTTGCAAAAACAAGGGATTCAAATTTCACTTTCTTCAAGAGTGGTTCATGCTGCGGTTGAAAATCAAGGAGTGATTGTAACTGCTGATTTAAACGGCGAGCGAAGAGACCTTTTTGCAGACGTTGTCCTTGTGGCAGTGGGAAGAAAAGCCAATACAGCAAGCTTGCAATTGAATAACGTTGGCATCGAAACGAATGCAAAAGGTCTCATTTCAGTCGATCCATATTTTTGCACTGCCCAACCAAACATTTATGCAATCGGGGATGTGATCTCAGGTCCAATGTTGGCCCATCGGGCATCCGCTGAAGCAATTGCAGTTGTTGAGTTCTTAAAAGGAAATGTCATTCCCGTGAATTATCTTGCTATTGCCAATATTATCTATACATATCCTGAAGTAGCAAGCGTTGGATTGACAGAAGAGGAAGCAAGACAGTTCGGAATTGATGTAATGATTGGCAAAAGTTTCTTTAAATCCAATGCGAGGGCCCATTGTATGGGGGAGACCGAAGGATTTGTCAAACTCATTGGAGATAAGCAATCGGGGTGTTTAGTTGGAATGCATATCATTGGTCCTTTTGCCTCTGAAATGATCGCCGAAGGGATGCTTGCGATGCAGCTGAAAGCTAAAATTGAGGATTTGGCCTATGCACCTCAAGCGCATCCAACGCTTAGCGAAACAATCAAAGAGGCTGCTCAAGATTGTTTGAAGAAGTGAATTTAACGGAAGTGGAACTTCCGTTAATGAGAGCATAGGTTCGATATTCTTGTAAAAGTTCGCGTGCTTGTGCTGTGGGGTATTGATTAAAGAAGGGTTGGAGATACTCTTTAGACCAATAAATTCCATTAAAAGGAGGAACGACTCGTAAATGATCAGAAATACGATCAAATTCAATGAGTATATCTCTTTGCATATTTAGAAAAATAACAGGAATATTAAAATAGGTCAGTTCATTAAAATTTAGAATAGGAAAATCAAAAAATTCACCAACTTGTTGATCCTCGAAGGCTTTTTTATCTAAAAGTTCTAAAAAAATGATTTCAGGTATTTGTATGTTTTCTTTTTCAAACCAACTTTTTAAAAGTGATAAAAAACAGCTAATGCTCGCTCCCGCTGAGATATCCAAGATATAAATTTTTTTTTGTCCATCTTGCCATTTTTTTGGAGAAAAATGTTTTTTTTCTATCATTTGATAGAATGTATCTTTGCTTTCTTCAGTGATGATATCTAAGAATGCATTAGTTCTCTGAACTTTATAAATAGGTTTATTCGAATAATCGGGCCGCCCTGAAAAAGGGATCTGAATGATTTGAGAGAGGCTGTTGTTTTGTTCATCTATGGTGCGAATCATTTCACCTAAATAGGCAGGAGTTTGACCTAGAATAAAAAGGATATGACCTTGTATTAATTCAGAAGTTTTTAAAGCGATTCTAAACGTTTCTTTTTTGAATCGCTCTTCTCTAAATAGAGCGATGTTTGATTGTTCAGAATCATCTTTTTTTATGGTAATTTTTTCAAAAAACAAGCAATTGATTATTTCATCCGTTAAATCGAAGTTATATATATTTTTTAAAATTGGTTTTATAAATTCTTTTGCATCTTTTCTATCAATGAAAAAGATAGGATGGTTTTGATCTTTGGGATAAACGATGTGATGATATTGGACACTCTTTATAAACCTAGAAACGGCAGTTGAAGGCGATAAAGTGATGCAAGATTTTGAGCCATAATCCCTAACAATCGGGGGTGCCTTCACCTTTTGGGAATGTTCACCCCCGATTGTTAGCGATTCTAACTCAAAATCTTGCATCACTTTATCGCCTTGAACTGCCGTTTCTAGGATAAAATGATATAATTGTTCTATCCAAGGACCATGAATTTCCCAAAGGGTTGGCTGCTCACTTGGAGAATTTTTATTAAAAGATAATAAAATATTTAATAAATGATCATTTTTTTTATCGGTAGAATAGTTGTAGTTTTCAGAGAAAACAAAGACAATTGTAAATAGAAATATTATTAATTTTATAATCATGATTATGAAATAATAAATAAATAATTTATTAAATACAATAGATTTCATTTGAAACTAAAATACCGTGCCTGTGCCTGTGTCCGATTAAGTTATTTTGGTAAGAATCGGTGTCTAATCGAGAAGGGGCGGGCACAGGCACATATGCATTAAGCTAAGCGATTTTAAACGCAAAGGCGCAAAGAGAGCGTTAGGGAACAATTTCCTAATTTGAGCGAAGCTCAAAGCAGGAAAGTTTTTCGCTCCTTTGCGTCTTTGCGCCTTTGCGTTAAAATCGCTTAACTTAATGCGTATGGGCAGAGGCACGGGATTTTAGTTTCGAAAGGGGTCTAATAAAGAAAATATGAATGCGATTTAAAAAATCGCATACTCATGCTATCTTTATTAATAATTATGTGAGCTTCCACACCCGCATGCAGAGCGCACGTTTGGATTTGAAATTTTGAAGCCTGAGCCTCTTAATCCTTCCACATAATCAATTTCAGAGCCGAGGAGGCGCGGGACCATTTTCTTTTTGACATGGATTTCAATTCCATTAGACACATACACTTCATCTTCATTGTCAGATTTTTCTGAGTAATCCAAAACATATTCGAAACCGCTGCATCCTGCCATTTCTTCTGCAAAACGCATTCCCCATCCTTGCTTGCCTTC
This sequence comes from Parachlamydiaceae bacterium, assembly GCA_025451995.1. GTDB lineage: Bacteria > Chlamydiota > Chlamydiia > Chlamydiales > Parachlamydiaceae > JANWJE01. Next base: position 11,120 of record JANWJE010000056.1, read on the forward strand.
TTCAGATAAAATTTCTAGAAATTTTGTTGCGCCTCTTGGAGTGATACGAATAGAGGTAAAATCGATTTCTTCTTCTAAAAGTTGATTGAGGCGTTGAACTAAATCTTCAATTTCATTCTCACCCTTTCCATGTGAGTACATTCCAGCCTCTAGAGTTTCCCAAACAGCAGCTTGGCAGCCGACACAATGCAGCCCTGCATTTGTAATTTCTTGGCTTAAGCGTTGAGCTTTATAAGGAAACATCCCTAAGATTTCTTCGATTGTCATTTGTCTATGAATCTTTTTTCCTTTTTGAGGAGCAGCACAGCAAGAAGAGCTTTCTTCTTTTTTTGGAGCAGAACAGCAAGAAGAATTCTTTGGTTCTTCATTGTGCTTTTTATGAGGTGAACAACAAGACATAAATGATTTCCTTATTAAAATTTGTTAAACTCGATTTTGTACAATTTTGGATGAACATTCGAGTTAAAAGCAAATGCGAACTCGACCGCTTTTAATGCGGCATTGGCAGGCAAGACGTTCGTGAGAAGTGCCTTCACCCAAAAAATCCTCTTCTTCTTTTGTCGGAGAGGATAGATTTTCTTTTCCCTCTTTGATTTCAATAACACATGTCCCACACACACCTTCAGTACATGCAAAAGGGACGCCAGCTTCTTCACACACTTCTGCAATGGGCGAATTTTCCGGTAGTTCTACTTCATCTCCACTATGATCAAATATTAAAGTTGGCATAAACAAAATCCTTGTAATGCAAAGCATTATAAAAGAATTTCGCTATTTTTTGCAAATTCTATAACTATTTGCTTTAATAACCAAATAAAAGCCCAAAATAATGAAGGGTATGCTTAGCCATTGCCCCATCTGAAAAAAGGAATCTTTTACTAAAGAGGATTCTTGGGTTTCTTTCCAAAATTCCAAAATGAGTCTACTGCCAAAAATGAAAATAAATAAACTGCCAACAAATATGCCGGGTTTTTTTGGCACTGGATTTTTTTTCCAAAGGGCCAAAAGAATAAAAAATGCAACGAGGTAAGCTGCTGCTTCATAAAGCTGAACGGGGTGGCGAGGGAGGGGAGGCACTCCCTCTGCGGGGTGTCCAAAGATAATTCCCCAGGGGAGGGTTGTTGGGCTACCTACAATTTCTTGATTCATGAAATTCCCCAATCTGATGAAGCATGCGGTCAAGGCGCTCGGCACTGCAACATAATCGAGGAGACGGAGAAAGGTTAGTTGGGGAATGTAGGTTTGAAGATACTTTGCGTACAAATAAAGAGCAAACATGATCCCCAAAACTCCTCCATGGCTTGCTAAGCCCCCATGCCAAATTTGCAAGATTTCCCAAGGATGGGCTTTAAAATAAGGCCAATTGTAAAAAAAGACATCGCCTAAACGAGCGCCGATGACTGTGCCAATCACTGCAAACCAGCACATCCTATCAGTCAAAAGATAGGCTGTTTGTTTATCGGAAGAGAGTGTTTTAAGGCTTTTTTGAAGCTCTTTTCTCGTGTACTTTTGATTGAGCAGATCGACAATTTCTCGCTTCGTTTTTTTTTCGCCTGAGGCATCAAAGATAGAATTTACTCTCAATTCATGAATAAATGGTGGCCAATTTTTGATGTCCAACTCAGAAATTGTATTTAAACTGGACAGAAAACGGACGAGAAGGGGATTGATGATAAAATAACCGAGGACAAACCCCGTGACAAATAAAATGCCATACCAGAAAACGGGATGGTGAAAATAAGGGATATAAAAAGCTTCTCTTGGGGGATTCCAATAAAGCCAGCAAAAAAAATTCATCTGAGCCTCATAAAAACGAAGGACAAATTTTTCAAAAAAAAACCCTACCCCTGATAATCAAAGGTAGGGTCGATCGGAGCAGAGGGATTCGAACCCCCGACCTACTGCTCCCAAAGCAGCCGCGCTAGCCAAGCTGCGCTATGCTCCGATGCAAAAGAAAAAGCACTTTACCAAATTCATTATTTTCTAAAAAGAAAAAAGTTAGATTATTGTAAAGAAAGTGAGGTGAGAGGACTGGAAGATACGTTCCCACTTATTGCATTATTCCCAAAAGAGTAGATGGGCCCACCACTGGATAATGCACCATAGTTATTATTTTCTATTTGGTTGGCAGTTAAGTATATGAGTCCTCCTCCATTAATAATGGCGCCCCCAGAGTTGCGAGAAAAGGTGTTGTTTGCACAATTGACGGTAACCCCGGCTGAAGCAGCGGATACCCCCCAAAGATTTTGAGTCAGCACACAATTTTCCACATCGATGAATATTAAACTACTGGTGTGATTAGTATATCCCCAGATGCTTGTTCCCGCATTTTCAGAAAAGAGTGAATTGCTGACAGAAACATTTAAGATATTAGAATTGCTGATCGGAAGCACCACGACTCCATTGTAGTTGTTAGTAATCGTTGAATTTCTGACAATCAAATTACCTCCTAGGGATGAAGACCAGTAAATGGCATTGGTAAATCCATAGATCTTGCAATTTTCTATAATGAGGGTGCCCCCCGAGTTAAATTGAATGCCGTAAACGCCGGAATTTAATCCATTGATTTCGAGGTTACGCAAAATAATCACATCATTAGAGCCGGCTGTAATTGTGATTGCACTGCCAGATGAAACTTCAATGCCGGCAATTTGACCTTCTCCTCCATCGATAGTAACGGAGTGGTTAATCGTGATAATCCCAAAATCTCCCGAATCCACTGCATCGATTTCTCCAGGCGTTGCGGTTTGTAAATAAGCGCCTGAAAAAGTTTTACAGGGCAGACTTCTTGAGCAGGCATTCATGTCGTTTCCTGTGCCCGATACCCAAGTACGAGATGATTGAGCGGATAGGTTCGAAATAAAGAATAGAACAAATCCAAACATAAAATAATTGCACATCATTTGCATACATCCTCCAAATGTTTTTTATTTATCCATCTTTTTTAGACCAGTCCTCTTTAAAACCTCTTTTACTTGATAAAAAAACTAAAAATCTTTCGTTTTTAAAAGACTTTGAAAGATGTCTATTGTAAAAAAATATGGGTGAGAGGACTCGAAGACACATTCCCGCTTACTGCATTATTTCCAAAGGAGTAAATGGGTCCACCGGCAGATAAGGCACCATAGTTATTATTTTCGATTTGATTGGCAGTCAAATAGATAATTCCGCCGCCATTAATAATTGCTCCGCCTGAGTTGCGGGTAAATGTATTATTTGCACAATTAATCGTCACCCCTAATGAAGCGGCAGAGATCCCCCAAAGGTTTTGGGTCAAAACGCAGTTTTCAACATCGATGAATACGGGACTGCTCGTGCGGTTAGTAAAACCCCAAATGCTTGTCCCCCGATTTTCAGAAAAAAGTGAATTGCTGACAGAAACATTTAATTGACTCGCATTGCCAGTCGATTGAACCACTAGGCCATTATAGTTATTAATAAGAGAGCAATTGCGGACAACCAAATTGCCCGAAGCGAAAGAGGACCAATTGATCCCTTGAGTAAATCCATAAATTTGGCAATTTTCTATGATGAGTGTTCCTCCGGAGTTAAATTGAATACCGGCATTGCCAACGTTAAATCCATTCAGCTCGAGATTGCGCAAAATAACGACATCATTAGGCGAGCTTAAATTCACAGTGATCACATTAGCCCCCGAGCCTCCCGACATAGCGGAAACTTGACCCTCTCCGCCGTCGATCGTCATGCCCCTGGTGATGATGAGTGAAGTCCCATTGTTTGTGAAATCACCGGGAGCAGAGGTATCGATTTCTCCATGAGTAGCAGTTTTAGATAAGGCCCCTGCAAATGTGGCGCAAGGAGAATTGCGCATGCAGGTATTGCTATCGGATCCGATCCCGGAGACCCATGTTTTATTTGCGCCTGGAACTGAAGGGGCCAGTGCAGCCAATAAATTTGCCCCATTAAAAGATCCCCAACCGGTTGCGTTATCATACCCATTGAGTGTTGAATAATATCCATTAGTGCTTCCTGGGGGAATATCATGAAAATCGGTATGATAATTCACTCCTTTCCCTATCGTATAAAGTGCCGGATTAGGAAAGCCAAGCACAGGTTGCCCTTGCCCGGCTCTCGCTTGATTGACTCGCGCGTTAAAACCTGCCCAAAGAGGCGCTGCACAGCTTGTTCCTCCAAATAAATACCAATTTCCGGCGTAATAAATTGAATAGGGATTCTGATCCGGATCTGAATTTAAAGAGACATCGGGTACATTGCGCACGGTCATAGACGCTACCGTGCTCACACCACTTTGATAAGATGGAATCGACCACACGCTGCTGACCCCTCCACCACCTGCGCCGTCTCCGGTCGTGCATAAATCATTCCAGCAAGCTTCTGAACTGTAATTGCCATTATTTAAGATAAGCTTAGTTCCACCTACACCACAGACATAGGGTTGGGAGGCTGGGTCGTCTACCCCTAAATCGCTTATAGTTAGAGAACAGCAGCTCGTGTCACCGGAGCTGCATCTAAAGCAATCAAAAGCTCCTGCATCCCCGGCGGCAGCGTAAAAAGATTGCCCTTGTGCTGCCATTTGTTGGAAATAGCTGTTTTCGCTATTTAAAAATGGTGAACTGCTAGATGCCTCACAGAGCCCCCAGCTGGTACTAATTTGTTTGGCTTGATTTTCCAATACCATCGTATTAAGGATATCAAGAATTGCCTGATCGGAATTTGGTCCCTGATAAACGCGTATCTGGCTAGCCCCGGGAGCAATTGCAATTTGAAGCTCAATATCGAGAGTGGATTCGGCTCCACAAAAGGTTGAAGGACCCTCAGTACAAGCGGTCGGGCCGCCATCAACATTGATTGGGGTAACTGTAGGTCCAGGCGCTAAACCAAAATAGTTGACATAAGAAGTAATGTCAGCCTGTAAATAAGGTTCCAATTCCAATAAACCAATCGTCTGTCCAAAACCGGTTTGCGTGGTATTTTGTAAATTATATGCCGTCCATATGTTTTGTGGTGAAAGGCCATTCCCAGGTCCCGTTCCTTGTCCTTGTGGGTCTGTTTGCGATAAAACAGGGCTCAACTTTCCTTTGTGATACGATCGATACACCACGCTATTATCTAAACCAACGATTCCCATGATCTTACCGGCTATCTGAGAGGGAAGCTCAGGATTGCTATTTGGGGCATAAAATTCTCGTCCATGGGCATTTTGATAGTGATGAAAAGAGAGATTAAAGGCATTTCCAATCTGAGATGATGATCCGGAAACTTTTAATAATCTCCGATTATCATATGTCTGCTTCACAGAAAGTCCAACACTTTGTGCATAGTCGATAACAGTGTCATAATCTTCTTGCGACATAGCAAACTTATCATTAAATTCTTCAGGCGTCACATATTTCCCATAGAGAGGGTCTGTTGGATTATAGAGGCTATCTAGCAATTGATTTAGCTCTTCTTGATTGCGAATGGGAAACGTGAAAAGAAATGAAATCTCTTTAACAGGATCGAGAGGTCCAAGAAAAGTACTGCTTTGAATCGCCCCTTCAGGAACATGCCCTTGCAGTATCACTGCACCCGCAGAGTTTGCAGCCAGTTGCACTGGAAATAGACTTAAAGTAAATAGAATTGTTTTTAAAAATAAACAAAATTGTAAATAATATTGATTCATATAATCCCCAGTAAACAACAATCGGTTTTGGATGCTATTTCTCTATAAAAAAAATTGCAATCAAAATATTAGTAATGATAATAATCAGGTTTAAAAGGGCCTGTGGGGGATACTCCCAGATAAAAGGCTTGTTTGGGTGTGAGTTGTGTCAAATGGACGCCAAGCTGGTCGAGATGCAGGAGAGCCACTTTTTCATCTAGAATCTTTGGAAGTCGATAAACGCCGATAGGATAATTCTCAGGATGAGTCCAAAGCTCGATCTGAGCCAACACTTGGTTGGAAAAAGAATTTGACATCACATAGGAAGGATGACCTTTCGCACATCCTAAATTGACTAGACGCCCTTGAGCTAAAAGAATCACGCTTTTATCTTGGTTTTTCCACTTAAAACGATCCACTTGGGGTTTAATAGCAATTTCCTCAATCTCTGGATGATTTTTTAGCCAGGCAACATCGATTTCACAATCAAAATGTCCAATATTGCATAAAATGGCCCCATCTTTCATTTTTTCTATATGTTCGCCCCTAATGACATCGATACATCCGGTTGCTGTGATAAATAGGTCGCCAACAGGAGCGACTTCTTCCAGTTTGCAAACAGAAAACCCTTCCATGGCAGCTTGATAAGCACATATTGGGTCAATTTCGCAGATAATGACATGTGCCCCATAGGCGCGCAGAGCCGCAGCGCTCCCTTTTCCCACATCGCCATAACCGATCACAACAGCTGTTTTTCCCGCAATCATCAGATCGGTCGCTCGTTTAATGCCATCGATAAGAGATTCCCTGCATCCATATAAATTATCGAATTTCGATTTTGTTACAGAGTCATTTACATTAATAGCGGGCGCACCAAGTGTCTTATCTTTTTCCCTTCTCAGAAGATTTCTAACGCCTGTAGTTGTTTCTTCAGTGATTCCTCTAATGCCCTTTAATAAAACAGGTTGATTTTCATGAATAAAATGTGTGAGATCTCCACCATCATCCAAAATCATATTGAGAGGCCCCTCATCAAACATAATTGTTTGTTCTATACACCATAAGTATTCTTCTTGATTCATTCCCTTCCAGGCAAAGACCGGAATTCCGGTTTTAGCAATGGCAGCAGCAGCAGGATCATACGTGGAATAAATATTGCAAGAAGACCAACGAACATCAGCTCCAAGGATTTTTAAAGTCTCAATCAGAACGGCTGTTTGCGTTGTCATGTGCAAACATCCAGCAATTCTAGCCCCTCTTAGAGGTTGAGATCTCTCGAATTCCTTCCTTAGCGCCATGAGACCCGGCATTTCATGTTCAGCAAACTCCATTTCCCTCCGGCCCAATGCTGCTAGGGACTCTCCTTCTAGAGAATTGACATCTAAATTTTTACAAATGCGGTAAGGTTTTGTCATAAGCTCCACTATATTTAACGCAAAGATGCAAAGTTGCAAAGAAACAAAGAGATAAACCTTTCGTGATTCAAAATTTTGCCTTTGTCCAGAAATCGACCAAGAATAAACGATGGAAACGATTAAACTTTTTGTGTATAATTCACTTCATAAATGGTCATCAAACATTAGTAATCTATAATTCAAAGTTTGGTATAGCATTATTTGATTTTATAGCGTATTATTTTTCCTAATATTTAATATTGATGAAAATTATCTCAAAGCCAAAGAAATCTCATCCACTCTTGACCGTATCAATGATGCTTTTACCAAAAAATGAACATGGTTGCCCCTATCTCTTTTTAGCTCCTATGGAAGGGGTAGGGGATCGCCCTTTTCGCAAGGCGATGGCGACAATCGGCGGATTCGATGAGGCATGCACTGAGTTTATGCGTGTGCCGACAAATGCCCATGTTCCAAGCTTAGCTAAACGGTATGACCCAAACGTCACCTTTCCCATCCCTCAGGCCGCCCAATTGATGGGTTCAGACTCTTCTCTTATGGCCGAAATGGCCTTTGCTGTGGCCAATCGCGGGGCCCCTCGAATTGATCTCAACTGCGGCTGCCCCTCGAATACAGTGACCGGGCGAGGGGCCGGATCTAGCTTATTAAAAGAGCCTGAACATTTATACAAAATAGCGAATGCGATGGTCAAAGCTGTCTCTATTCCTGTCACAGCCAAACTACGATCAGGCTTTGAAGACATTTCTCTATTTAAAGACAACTTACTCGCTGCCCAAGAGAGTGGAATCAAATTTCTCACATTGCATCCACGAACTAAAGTCGATGGTTATGGACCGCCTGCCCGTTGGGATCTAATCGCAGAAGCAAAAAGTCTTTTAAAAATTCCCGTTGTCGGCAATGGAGACATTCTTAATGTTAACGATGCCCTTAATATGCTGAAGCAAACGGGTTGCGACGCCTTAATGATTGGGAGGGGAGCCGTGATCAATCCCTTTATTTTTCAAGAAATTAAAAGCCATTTTTCTCACATCCCTTTTAAAAGATCGTGGGAGAAATTTAGGATTTATCTGGATACTTTTGTCGAAGAACTTCCCATAGAGATGACAGAGAGAGGAAAACTGAATAAGATGAAGCAATTATTTAGTTTCTTATTTAGAGCGAATCCTACATTAATGGAGCAGCGGCAATCTTTGTTAACGTGTCCTCGCACCACAGTTGAATCTTTCCTTTCTTTTGCCTTATCGATTTATACCTCTCGTATTTCATAATTTGGCATTTGGAGCGCTCCAAATGTCAAATTATGAATCACGAGAGGTATATACTCGTTCTACTTCAAACGTAGAAATTTTACTACGTCGGCTTGGCTCTTCTTTTGCATCTGCCTGCATCGCACAACTTATTCAAGTTGTGCTGCTTCGGCACCAGCTACGCTTGATGCAAAA
>JANWJE010000057.1 GCA_025451995.1 Parachlamydiaceae bacterium
GGGCTGCTTCACCGCCCGGGGGTTGTGAGAGCGTATGAGGCTTTGTTTTTAATTAATACTTGGCCTCTTACGATCTCACAACCGCGGGAGCTTTCAAGCTAGCCCAAAATTCCAATATTCAACTGGAAGCAGTATAGACTTCTTTCAAAACTTCAATGGTTGAATCAAACGATCGGTTTAATAAAGTGTTAGAACTCAATTCAATGATGTATACTACAAAAAAATAGAACAGGATAGGCATGATTGCAAGCGGCAGGATTAGTGAGATAATTCGCTATAAGATGTTTAATTTCTTGATGTTGTGTTCAAAATCTTGCAAATCCTGCCGCTTGCGATCATGCCTATCCTGTTCTTTTTAAGGTTTTTTAAAAGAAATGAGGGGAATAATTCATTGTTTCGCCTGCAGCGATGCGATGGTTCTCCCCATTTTCGTAAACGCGATCGTTGATTAAAATTTTAAATTCACAATCGTTAAAAGAGGATTCTGATTCCCAAACCCATTCATCGTGTTTGATGTTTTTAAGCAGTTGACCTTTCTCCCAACTTAAATTAGCCCCTTTTCCTCGGATGAAAAGTTGGTTGGGATACCCAACATCATATTTTATGGTGATGCGAGTTTTATCCGCTCCCTTTTTTGATTTAGCTTCATTTGGCTTTGTCTCTTGTTCGCATACACCTACCGGAGAACAGCAGCTTGTTTGCATAGGAGCATCACCATTGTTTTTAATAGATTTTTTTGCCTCGTTCTTTGGAGTTTCTTTTCTTGTAAACATCAACCACCTCTAATTTTATAGCTTTGCCTATTGACATTTTTGGCATCATAAGAAATTCTATGTCAATAAAAATTTATAACTCATAAAAGAAATCGAAAGGGTTGAAAATTATTCTTAAAAAGTTTATTCTTTCGCTACTCCTCATTTATCCTAAGGAATTAATATGCTAGATGCGCTTAAAGTCATTTTAGAAATTCAAGAATTAGACATGAAAATGATCCAACTCATGCATATCAAGCGTCAGCGCCAAAAAGAGTTGGAATCAATTAATGCCAATAAAAATTCCTTACATCAACGAGTGAACGATAAAGAAAGCGAAATTATCGAAATTAAAAAACTCATTCGCTTGGCTGAAGGGGATCACAATGAAATTGCTGCTAAAATTAAAAAATTAGAATCTCAGCAAAACGCAATTAAGAAAGTCGATGAGTATAACGCAATTACCCACGAAATTTCTGCTGCAGACAGAGAGCGATTGGCAAAAGAACAACGATTAAGCGACTTTTACGACAAATTAGCAGCCGAAGAAGATGTTTTGAAGAATTTAAAAGAAACCTTAGAATCCTCGGACGAAAGCTATCAAGTTCAAGAAACAGAAATTCACGAAAGCATTAGACAAATCAATGAGGAAGGAAAAGTACTCAAAGTTGAACGAGATGAGCTTGTGGGGCAAGCCAACCCCGATGTCTTCAAAGTCTATGAAAGGTTATTATCGAACAAAAAAGATCGGGTGATCGTTCCCCTAGAAAATCGTTGCTGCAGCGGTTGTCATATTATGCTTACAGCACAACATGAAAATCTCGTCAGAAGGGGAGAGCGCCTAGTTTTTTGTGAACATTGTTCTCGCATCCATTATTGGCAAGAAAGCAAAGCGATTGAAGATACGGTTGTAGCGACAAAACAAAGAAGACGCCGTTCAAAAGTTTAATTTTTTATTCTGGGAAAAGAGGTCATCGCCCCTTTTGATTGCAAAAGGGGAGGAAAGTCTGGACTTCACAGGAGAGGATACCAGTGAAAGACTGGGGGCCGTAAGGCTACGGAAAGTGTAACAGAAAGTAGACCGCTACTTGAGTATTCCTTAAGTAGAATGGGTGAAATGCCATATTGAGGCCCGATTTGGGGAAACTCAAACGGCGACAAACCCTATCCGAAGCAAGACCGAAATTGAGCAATTCTGTTCTCCGCAGGGCTCAAGAAGTGTCGCTTGAGGGCATTAGCAATAATGCTCCTAGATGAATGATGGCCAGCTAAGAAATTAGCGACAGAATCCGGCTTATCTCTTCCCAGATTTTTTTTCTCTCTTACCATAGCTGTTTTTCAATTTCTTCTAGATGATCTGTTATGGTGATAACAAAAAATGAAGATAAAAATACTAGAGGCAATCCCATAACAAATCCAGCGAATGGATCAAGAACACCACGTTCCACGGCTCCCAAAAAACTTATTATAGGCATAGCCACGAGAAGAGTAAAGCCTGATGTAAGGACAGTAAATCTTTTGAAATAACTAGATGGATCTTTAGCCCCCATTCTTGCAGCAATAGAAGATAAAAATTGCGTCATTAAATAAATCCGAATAGCCACTTGAGTAAGATTGAGTCTTTTTGGATCTGTGTTATAGATGTCCAACAAGATTCTAGCTCCTAGCGCAGCCCCAGTTAAAAAAGAAGTACAAGCCCAGGCTTTATTAGTTGAATTAATCATAAATTTGTTTCTTTTTTTATTTATTAAAGAAATTATTATAATTTTTTATTAAATTTAAGTAAATAATTTTTTTATACTATTAAGCGTAAATTAGAAATTTCTACTTTTGCTAAGCAATGATGGAGATTTTATGAAAAAGAGATGTTGGAAATCACTTAAAGAATGTAAGTTAAGACACAATTAACACAAGACCTGGACAAGCTGTCCCGGTCATCTAACCCGAGTTCGTAAACTCGGGCTAAAATTGAGCAATCATTAATTTTTTTAGACTTTATTCGCATTAAACTTAGATGCTTTGAGCGAATAAACGCAATAATATGCAAGGCTGACCAAGCTTAAAATACCAATAGCAAGTGCTGTTGTCTTTTTTTGCTGAGCAGTCATGCCGGTGATTAATGTTGGGTTGAAATATTGAGACACATTATTATAAATAGTTGAAATATTCATTCAATCCTCCTAAAGGTTTTTTTTGGATTAGAAACATAAAGTAAATTAATTTTTATTTCAACATTAATTTTTTAAAAAAATTTTTACAATTTTATATCCAATTATCAAAAAAAAATTTCAAAGTAACTTTTCAAAAAATGAATCAATAGTGTATAATTTCCATTTTAAACTATAATTTCCATTCCTATGATTTTAAAAAAAATACTTTATTTTCTTTTTATTGCTTTTTTTATTGTTGTCAATGCATCCACGGATGAAAGAGAATATATGGACATCCTTACAAAAACTTTTCAAGCATGCGAGCAAGAGGGAGAAAAAATTTGGCCGGGATTTCAGCTTAATGATCAGCCTATGATTTTTTTCTTTAATAATGGCAATCAGTATGCTTTTGGGTGTACGCCCTCCGATCCTTCGAAACTTCCTCCTTTTCATCCTAACTTTCAGGTAAATGGTAAAGAGGCATTTGTCATTAATTTGGATTATGGGAACGATACGCGGTTCTTACCTCTCTTTACATTTGTTCATGAGCGTTTCCATCTTCATCAATTTGCCCATTTTTACATTGGAAATGTATTGGAAGGCAATATTGAAGATTATCAAAATATAGATCAATTGGCTTGGATTGCCATCGAAGATCGCCTCTTATATCTGTATTTAAAAACGAAAAATAAAGATCTATTAAAAGACTTTATTGCACTCAACAAAACAAGGAGGGGGCTTCTGCATAGCAGTTCGATTGGATGGGAAGATCATCAACAAAAAATGGAAGGGCTCGCTGATTATGTCAGCATTAGAACTTTCCAAATTGCCAATACGATGCCCCAATGTGATAGTGTGGAATGGATTTTAAAGATGAGAGAAAAGAAGTCTTCTCAAGATACGTTTCGAAATGCATTCAAAGGGAGGCATTATTTTGTTGGAGCAACCCTCGCCATCGCTCTTGATGATTGCAAAGTCAATTGGAAATCGAGAATTGAAAAAGAAGACATTTCTTTTGCAGACCTATTGGAAGAGCTATTTCCCATGAACGAGAAGGAGCTTAAAAAAAGAGCTTACATGATTAAAAATGGTTTAGGATGGAGCGGGGCTCGTTCGCTCATTAAGCAAAAACTGGAAGAAGAAGAGGAAAAGCAAAAGAAAATTTTAAGCCAATTTGAGGGACAAGAAGGCGTTGAAGTCTATATGGGAACTCCTAAAGGTCATATGAGTTCGGCAGGCCGCCATAAATTGAGTTGTCAAATCTCTGAAAGAAAAGCCTTGATAGAAGATACATCTCTTGCAAGTTCTCAAGACCAATCATGGACCCTTCGATTCAATGCATTTCCATTGCTTTTTGAAGATAGTCACGGTGATCGTCTATTCAAACTGGAGATCAATACTTCTTTGGAAGTGAATGGTCAAAAAACAACTTTAAAAAATCTTTTGCAAGGTTTAGAAAAGGAAATCTTTTTTTCAACTCTTGCATTAAAAGAACCCCATTGCGAATTAACTTCTACTCGGCCCGGAATGCTGAGCGTTGATCAAGGAAAAATCCATTTCAAATTTTTCTAGCTATACGCCTTCCAGCAGAAAGCTGGAAAAAAATTTACACCCCTTGAAATAGAAAGCGAGCCGTTTTCAAGGCCCCTCTTTATCAAGCAAATAAGTCTAATTTATATCTTCTTAATAAAATTTTACTATGATTAAACAAGAGAAGTTTTCAGGAGGCGCATATGAATCCTACGCGATCATCTGCCAGTTCCAATGAAGCGGCAGATCTAATGATTAATGATTTAGAAAGGGGTAAGTATCGCAAACCAACCCCTGCCAGTGATGCATTCAATCAACTTGAGACGATGATGCGCGATCCTGCTATAAATATGGACAAACGAAAAAAAATCTTCATTTTTTGCCATGAATGGGCGGAGGAAAATGAATATCTCGAAAGAATCAATGTGATCCGCGATCAGTTATTTGGAAGCGAAAAAGTGGCATCTCCTATCAAGCAAATCACTGATGATAATCTATACGAAGCTGTGCTCTCTGCAATTGAGCGAGGGGAGCCGGAAAATTTCAAAAGAACACTTAAAGAGAGAGAGGGCGAGATTTCAAATCGAGCCATCGGCGATGCTGTTGTTAAAGCGACGATGAGTGGCCATTTAGAGGCTTTAGAGCTTTTGATTTTAGATAAATGGCACAATGAAATAGATCAAGCATTTTTTGATTTTGTTGTAGAACATGTGGATGACAAAGAGGTTATTCGCACTTTATTTTCAAATGCAAAAGAGGATATGACGGGGGAATTATTAAGAGTGCTTTCCGAAAAAGCAGCTCGGGAGAACCAGGCGCGAGTGATTCATTGCTTGTTTTCTGATGGAAGAAAGATAAAGAGCCACGTGCTTTCCAGGTGCCTCCACCTTGCTGCCTATTATAAGAATGTAGAAGCTATTCGCGCATTGTTTTTAGCTGACAGTGAAGAGATGGTTTCATCTTCTGAGTTCAATAGGTGTGTTGTGGATCTTCGCAGCAGGAATCAGTATTGCAGCAATGAGGGTTGGGATGGGGTGCTACCTACTTTTCGCGAACTCATCAGCGATGGCCGATCAAATATGCTCGGTCAATATAACCGCGAAGTTTGGATAATAGAAACTGCAAAAAGCGGAAATCTAGAAATTCTTGAGATATTGCTTCGCGCAGGTGGAATTGGCGCAAGCGCAAGGGATTCTGCCAAGACCCAAGCGCACCATGGTTTTCGCGAAGTCATTCACCGGATGCTAGATAGTGCACCAGTCGTTGAAGATGGTTCATATTTTTATGTCCCATCGAACTCCGCAGCCCCTACGGGCAGTGGGATGAATGTCTCTTTAAAGGATATTTATAGAAATGCGCGAGAATATTTATCGATCCTATGCGAAAAGGGAATTCCGGCGAGAATTCATTTGATAGATAACCCAAAAGCAATCGATCTCGGTGGAGTTAGCAAGCAGTTTATCAGTTCATTGTGTAGAGTTCTTCAAAGTGAGCTACAATTATCTGAAGGGATGTTTCCGGAAAATGAAGAGATAGATTTGCTCTCAAAGATGGGAAAGTTTTTGTCTTTGCTTCATGAACATAATCTTCCTCGATCGGAAAAGCTTCTTACCGGAAATATCTTAAACCCAAAATTTTTTACTCTTGTAAAACTCCTCATTCAAAACGAAATGAATCATGTTCAAGAAGCGGAAACACTAGAAATGGTAGCGAGACTACTAAAACCAGAAATGGTTTATTATAGCGACTGTTTTGATTATCTTCTCAATCCAACAGAAGAGAACAAAAGGAAATACCTCAATGTAAAACATTTTGTTGGGATAGATGAGGAGGATCCCGTTGAAGGGAGCAAGAAAGCTGTAAAAAAATTTATCAATTCCGCCAAGGCGTTCAGCGAAGGAATAACAGAGCAATTTAAAAGAGAAATTCTCGCAAACGACGGCGAGGCTCTTTCCTTAAGAATACAAGGATACGCTGTGACGAGCGATCGTCTCATTAGAGCGATCGAAATAGTTGGAGATGATCCCGAACTGTTCAAAAAAGCCGAATGGATTAAAGAGAAAATTGCCGTTGCCTCTCCCGAGTGGTTGGCTCGTTTTGTAGAAACAGCGACAGGGCAAAAAGGCATGACGGACAAAACCAAAATCACGCTTAAGGCCACTTGGAGAGATCTGGATCCATTTGAATTTCATTCTTGTTTTAACTCTTTAGACCTTCCGATAACCCCAATGGAAAAAGAGCTGTTTTTTCAAGCTTTAGAAAGCTGTATTACAATAGAATCGGAAAAATACAATATTGCTTAAGTTAAGAAACTAATACAATTGCACTTATGAAAATTTTTGATGATAAATTACCAGATGAATTATGGAGAGGCATTTATTTATATCTCGGAAACGATATACCCACTTTAAAAATCGCCCTTCGGATCAATAAGCTAGAAGGATTTCTTCAAAAGATGGGGGATTTTTTATACGAGAGAAATTAAATCCCCTATGAATCCATGTTGTATTCTAAATTTAAGTTCTTTTGCATACCATTCTGCTGAATAAGAAAGATAGGGGCAATAGTGGATATTTTTTACTAGATTTAAGCAGGCGGCTAAACCGGATAAAGCAAGAGCTCCTCGATTGTCAATCAACCCAAAATACCTAAAAGCAAGAATGCTGATTGAATAAGTAGCGGAATCTAGGAGAATTTTTGCCCTAACAAATGATTGAGGAGAATCGAGATATGCATGCATTAAGAATCCACCAAGAATTCTAAATGCAGTTCTAGCAAGGCTTGTGATACCGAAAATCCATTTACATCGGTCAGGATTTAAATGATAGATGTTTGCATAATTTTTCCCCGCAATAACATGTAAAGAAGTGATAGCAGCTATCATTGGTAATGGACCAAAATAATGTGTGATTGAAGACATTTTTTTCCTTATATGCTGTTTCATCTGGAAATGTTGGATTGAAGATCCCCATCCCCATTTTATCAAATAAATGTAATTAAGCAAGAGGTTAGTAATAATTAAGAGCGTTGCCTAATCTAGTTCTTCTGGTTATAGATGTTTTCTCTAAGTCTTGTTGTGATCCTCTCTTTTTTACTTCGAGAAATTGCAATGCATTACACACATACGAATTATCAAAATCAGAGTCGTCATCTGGTATATCGGCAAAAAAATCGAGAAAATTATCATAATCATAAATCACTAGTTTCATTTTTGATAAGTCAACACCTTGTTCTTCTAAGAAGAGTAAAACATCAATCATATTTTCTTCATCAGGTCGATAATGTGTGCTTCTGTTACTTATTGCTGTGATTTCCCCTTTTTGATTGGTCATTATTTCTCCGGCACCTATGATGGCTTTTCCTCCAATACGGCTAGAGTGAATAGAGAAAAATTGTTTTTTTGCATCTATAACGTAATTAGAAACCCCTGAACCGGAAAATTTTGTGCTCTGCGTTTTTGTGTTATAAAGAACACCATTTCGTTCAACAAGTCCCTCTTTAATGGCGAGCACATTTTCTTTAAGATATTTTTTATCTTGGGGTTTAATAGCTTCTTTCCAGAATTCTTCTTTGAGCATTACTCCTTTTGCATGCATGTTTCTTAAAGCAAGTAGCCCCTTTCCAAGGATTTTAGCTTTCTCTACAGCGCTATGAAATTTCTTTATCGCAGCTTGAACTTTTGTTTTTCTTATACTTTCTATATGGTTTTGTATTTCTGTATTTTTATAAATTTCCCTTTTCGCTCCCTCTCCATAAAAAAAATGAGTGTTTATTAATGATTTGATTAATGATTTGAAAAACCTTGTTTTTCCATCTAATGTATCAAGTTTGTAATATTTTTTTCCATTCCATGTACTTGTAATACTAAGACGTAAATTATTATAATTTTGTGTTTTATATGCCCGATAAGCCGAATCAGTAATTTTATTTTCCATATAACCATCCATTCTAATTCATAAAATGGAATTATATATTATTAGCATTAATCTTTTATTAAGAATATACTGCTTCCAATATACTGCTTCCAGCTGAATCCTGGAAAATTTTACAAGGAGGCGCCTAGAATTTGAATCAGACGAAGTCGGTGCCGAAGCAGTATAAACCTTCTAAGTGGGCATAAATGTCAGTAAATGGGATGATCCTTCCCTGTTTATATTGCATTGCTTGCTTAGTGGAAGAAACAATCCATTTATCGACAATATTTAATTGAAGCGAATTCAGCAAAGCAACTTGCGCTGAAGTAAAGTCCATTGGGGTTGCTTTTGCTTCAATGGCGAGATAGCGTTGATTGGATAAGCGGATGAGAAAATCTACTTCAACTTTTTCCTTGGAACGAACAAAATAAATTTCTGGCTGTTCTCCCCGATTGATAAAAAAACGGGTGATTTCTGAGAGAATTAAATTTTCAAATAAATTGCCAAAATAGGGGCTTAAAAGAAGAGGTTCAAACTCAGACCAACCTTGCAATCTAACTGTCAGGCCTACGTCTTCCAAATAGATTTTTGGTGTTTTGATGAGTCTTTGATTGAGGTTTGTGTAATAAGGTTGTAGCATGCGTACAATTCCATTTTGTTCAAGAAGGGATATCCATCCTTGCACAGTTGTTGTGTCAACACTTACATTTTTTGCGATATCGGAATAATTTAATAGTTGACCGACCCTCCCAGCTGCGAGCTGCAAGCTTTTAATAAAAGCCCCTTTTTTTTCAATTCCTGCGACCGAAATGATATCTTTTTCAATAAAAGTGGCAATAAAATCATTGAGATACTCAACGGCATTTAATTTTGGCAATGCATGCAATTCCGGCCATCCCCCACGCATCAGAAAGGATTGAAGAATATGATCATTTTGGAATTGGTCTTCTAATTCATGAAGGGAAAGGGTATTGAGAAGAAAGTAATTAGCCCTGCCAGCTAAAGATTCGCGCACTTCCTTTTGTAAAAGGGTTTGATTCGAACCAGTAATCCAAATATCGGTAGTAGGGGGAGTCCCTTTATCCAATCGATTTCTTCGCTCTATATCGACCCGCTTCTTTAATTCAGGAAAGATTTGAGGGGCTAAAGTCGCTTCATCTAAAATTAAAGGGCCCTTAAATTGATCAAAAAAAAGGGCGGGGTTTTCTTGAGCAAAGGTTCGAATTGACAAATCATCAAACATAATTAATTGATGCGTCCTAAGATGATGAAGTAGGGAGGTTTTTCCGACTTGCCTTGGACCGCGAAGAATTTTTATGGGAAGAATTCCTTCTGAACTCTTTTTTAAAAAATTTAATAAATCCCTTTTTATCCACATCCTATTTTTATCCTTAAGATCACCTATTTTGGCTATTATAGGATCAGATCCTAAAACAGTCAAGCACACACAATAAGAACAATGGTGGAAACACACAGGCACAAAGGCTCAAAGGGGAGGACCGATGCCTTAATTTCGCCCCTTTCATGACCCTTTTTATTCTCGTAAATTAACAAAGCCTTAGCGATTAACCCGACGACTATCCTTTGTCAGAAAACAGCACTCACTCAAGATAAATCGCGTCATCTCGCTCCGCAAAAAAAACCTATGCTAGGCAAGAAGTTGAAGACATTCCATCTAGAAACAGCAGTTAAAGACCTTAGCGTCTTGAACTGCCATTTTTTAGGATTATCTAAGAGGCTGTTTAAATTAAACTAATTGAGCTTTCCCTGCTTTATGCATAAGAAATGCCTCATTTTCTTTGAATGTGACTTGGCCTTCTGTCAAAAGTTTTTTCAATATTTCAAAATCTATTTGACGAATTCGAGTTCTTGGATTGAATGGAATAGCACAAGCGCCACCACTGACCCACCGCGCATTTAAATATTGATAAAAACATTGAATTCCTTTATCGGTGCGAACCAAAATTCCCTCTGCTTTGCATTCCTTTGGAAAACGCATAATAGAAGCGCTCATTTGTGCGGGCTTAACTCCAGATGGAGAAAAGCAATTTTCTATGGAAATTATTTTTGGATCGATAACAGGAATAGCTTCCCATTTATCTTCTCCCCCACACGCCATTTTCATGATAAGCAAAGTGTTCTCGGGATTATTGATTATAGAATTAACTTCTGCTATGGGATGACTGGAACGATAATCTTCTGCTTCTCTTTTTGCTCCCTGCATTTTTCCAGAAACCTCATCATACTTAGATTGATCTTTAAGAAATGTTTCCAAACCACACATTAAATCTGCTGCATCTTGCTTAACTATTTCATTGGCATATGATTTTGAAAAAAACTGAAATAATGGATGAATAATCTTGCAGACAGAAAGTTCGCTTTGTTTACAAGTAGAAGCTAAGCCCCCTATAGTTGTTTCTCTTAGTTTTTTACTAGTATTCTGCCATTTATTGACTTTAGGAAAAATGATTTTACCTATTTTGTTTACCTCAAATTCAGCATTTCTTGCCTTTTCATTCAGTTCGAGGTAGTTGTATTCACCTTGAATAGCTTCAAAATACTCTTGAGTTTGTACATTTTTAAAATTTTCAATCATAAAATTTAAACCTTAATTTATTATTTTGCATAAAATGTTATAAAATATTTACTAATAATTTACAATCATATTTTTAAACTATTTATACCGAAACAACTTCAAACTTTGGCTTTTGAGCGCGCCAAAGTCCCGCGGGTTTTTGACGCGCTCCAAATGCGAAAAGGGCCACGAAAAGGGCCGGGCCATGCAATCTGCGTAAATTAGACTTCTTTCGAAACTGCAATCCCGTGCCTCTGCCCGATTAAGTTATTTTGGTAAGAATCGGTGTCTAATCTATTTTCATTATTTCAATGGCAAGAATATTTGCGCTATAAACTTTTTGAACATCTGTATCATTAACATCACTCCTTTTTTGCATAATATCTTGGCTCATCCGTACTAATGTGTTTTTTAATTTAATTTTTGCATTTTCATTGGGTTGTACTTCTACTTCTTGAAAATCCAACTCATCGCCCGGATTAGCCCGATTTATGATAGGATGAAAGATAATTTTTTTCTTCTTTAAAGCCATATCGGGTAATTCTATCATTTCTAAGCTGCTAAATGGATCATGAACACGAAAAAAAACGTGGATTTCTTCAAAGGAATTTTCCAAAAACCCTTTGACTAAATGATCCCAAAGGGATTCTTTTGGCCGAAAGGTAGGATATAAAATCAAATGCTCAAAAATTTGTCCTGCAGTTGTGGTATCTGCGGAAACAAAATTTGAATTTCGGGCATAGATGCTTAAATCAACACCACCAGACCATAGGGCAGGGAGTTCTCCTGGTTTTACTTTCAAAAGATCATATTCTTTTAGTATTTGCACTAATTCTTTGAATTCAGAAACTTCTTCAAAATTTTTACCAATCCGAGATGTATTTAATTGAAGATTAATTCCTTTTATAACCAATATCCAGATCCTTTCTATGACAGCATCATCTATTGGCAGTTTTTTCATCATTTTTAAAAATAATGGCCATTCCGGATGGCTTAGGGGATTGCGTTGAACTTCTTCCCAATTAATTCTCTCTTTAGATAATGAATCTCTCCATAACCTTCTATCAAATAAAAAGGTCTTGTAAGCTAGATAAAAATTACGGTCTTTTTTTTTAATTTTTCGAATATCGTTATCTTTTGACTGAATTGCTTTTTCAATTATTTTTTTTATTTTATTGATTTCATTAAATAAAAAATTTTTCTGATCAATGGTTTTTTTATCTTTTATTTTATTCAATATTTCATCAAATTTTTTATTTAAATTTGAAGATTCACTAATACATTCTTCTCTGATTACAAATAATTCATCTAAATTTTTATTTAAATAACTATTAACATTTTTAGAGATATCAATTATTTCTTTATTTAAATCTTCGCATTTAATACTATTATCTAGTTTTTTATTAAACTCGTTTAATTCATTGTTTATACTTAGTATATTCATTAAAATCTCTAAATTTAAAAAACTTATTCTATCATACAAAACAATTAAAAATCAATTTTTAATTTAACAATTATTGATTTAAAACTTGGGTTTTGGGTTTAAAAGAAATAATTTTGGATTTTACACAAACCACTTGAAAAATCGGAATTTTGACTATTTTGAACCTTCATCTGCAATTGAAAGAGGAATGAGGTCTATTAAATGAAAAATAGCTAAGGAAATTCAAGCAGGGGGGAACGGCTTTTTCTAGAAAAAGTCGTTCCCCCCTGCTTGAACTTCCTTTCCCTTAGGATTCATAAAAGCTTAGTTTCTCAATTTCTCTATCAATTTGGCTAAGAAAATCTCTAATTGCAGCGGATTCAGAAGATGGATTTTCAGGATATTGTTCTCTTGTTTTTTTGAGATCCTCAAGCTTTTCATCCCAAGACTGTTCGTTTGGATAGGGCTTAAGAGAGACTCTTGCGGCTAAACGAGAGATGCGATCAATTCCGAGTAAAAATGCAATCTGCTTTAAATCACGCATATCAGAAAATTCAAAAGATAATAATTCTGCAATGCGCACTGCGAGATTTTTTGCTTCATTTGAGGCTTCTAGAATTTTTCTTGGAGTTTCGTTGCTATTTTTTTTATCCTCTAATTGAGTATATAGAGTTGCTGCTTCTTTAAATGTAATTATTTGATTTAATTGTTCTTCGAATTTTTGTTTTTGTTCATATTTAATCTTAACTATTTTCATTGCAATTTCATCAACTATATTATCTAACTCATTTTTAAGAGAGATCATAATTGAGGGATTAGGGGCATGAAGCAAACTGCACGACGTTGGAAAGATCATTTCATTCATGCAATTTAAATAAACTGGATTAATAGTATATTCATTCATAAACAAACTTTGTTGATTTATTTGTTCCATTTTAACATATTTTTTTATAAATTACAATTGATTATCTCGACTTTGTACAATTTTTGGACGAATATTCGAGAGAGAAGCAAACTACAGCGTAATACATTTCGCAGGAAGGGGTTGTCTTTCCAAAATGAAGAAAGGGCTACGAGAAAAGGCCCAAAACTATTTTCGCTCTGCGGTTTATTCATGGCTTACAACCTCCAAAGAAAGAGCAGATTCGCACATTGCAGAAGAGAGTGGAAAGTTTGTCTCTCCTATTTTAGAACTTTTTTTGGTGGAAACCGGAGTTGATCTCTTATTTAACCTAGAAACGGCAGTTCAAGGCGATAAAGTGATGCAAGATTTTGTGTTAGAATCGCTAACAATCGGGGGTGAACATTCCCAAAAAGTGAAGGCGCCCCCGATTGTTAGCGATTATGTCTCAAAAGACCCGCGTCAATTTATCGCCTTCAACTGCCGTTTTTAGGTTAAACGCAGAGGAACAAGCGAGAGACGCAAAGGCGCGGAGAGCAAGGTTGGGCTCCTAATTCCAGCTTTCAACTGGGCGGAGTATATACACGAGGAAATTCAAAGTTTGTCAAAAACGAAGAAAGAGGCACCATAAGATCCACTGTAGCAAATAAATGGAATTATGCAAGAGGTCTAATACCTTTTTTTGGCCTTTTTATCTTTCATTTCTTGTTCCAGTTTTTGAATAGTGCCCCATGCCTCAGCATGATTCTTTTGTATATCTTCAGCTAATATTTTTTGGGCGTCTCCAAGAGGCATTCTTTTCGTATAATCAGGATCTAACAAACTTTTGAGTATAGTTTTAATCGAATCGGGAGCATTTAACCAGTCTACATATTTGATCATCCGATTTTGATTTGTTTCTGTTGAATTCATATATTCATTTATCTCTGGATATGGACTAGCATCCGGATCCCCTTTATACATTTGATAGAGTGTTATCCCAATAGCGAATTTGTCCATACCTATTTTTAGTTTTTGAAAAACTTTTAGTTTTTCTGAAACACTTAGTTTCTTATTCATATGAATTTGATCAAGAGCTTGATAATCTTGAAGAGAGCTGTACATTGGTGTGTGAAGCTTAGAGAATAAAACTGTAAGTTGTGTTGGATTTCTTTCAGCCTCATCGATTTTTTCTCTTGGTATTGCCCCTCCAAAATCACAGAGAATGACTTTATCATTTTTTACTAAAAGATTGTCTGGTTTATGATCGCCATACATGCATCCTATTTCGTGAAAGTAAGTTGCACCGCACACAACTTGATAAGCATCTGATGTTACTGTAGATCTTTTCTTTCCAGATTTGATTTCGTCATAATAGCTGCTATTGAATCGCTCCATCATAATCCCTGAAGATTCCAAATCTTTACTATGATTTGAAAGGTCTATTCGACAAACCTTTCTTCCATGGCTTGGAAGGCCCAAACGATCATCGGGTAATTGTTGCATTATTGAATATTCGATCTCAACTTCTTCTCGCTGTGATTCAATCTTAGGTTTCATCAATATCTTTGCTGCCCAATTTTCATCTAACTCATAAATCCGTGCTTGCTCCCCGCTTCCTATAATCTTTAAAGATTTAATTTCACTAATCTTTTCTGCAGTAACAAGAATGGATGATATGGCTCCTCCCGTTTGTTGTTCAATATGTATCGCTCCTATATTAAGAAATTGAATCCATTTGAGCGTTAAACTGACATTATTTATAGAAGGATCATTTTTCAAACAACGTTCACTTAAGAACTCTGCATTCGAAATTAATTGCGATACTTTCATTGCCTGTTCTTTCAAACGTTCATATGTCCATTCACCCATTTTCAATTCCTCTGACGGGATGTGCAGACGTTTCGCAACACTATTTATATTGAATATCGCTTTGGTGCCCTTCGAATCCGAAATGTAAATATAATAACCACTCCATACTCTAATTTTATCAAAAATAGAGCTGAGTCCCATGTTTAGTTTTTTGCCTACAACACTCAATCTATCCAGTGGATTATTTTTTTTATCAATTAATCGAACTCGATGTGTTTTCAAGCCTTCTGGAATCCATTTATCTTGGCTATAACTTTCATGTGCTCTGCAGTGAGTAGAAATGGCATAATTTTCAGCATTCATATTTAAATCCTATAAAATTGTCCGATTATAAAATAAAAATATTACACTACTGTTAATTATTTTTTTAATACTTTGTTAATATTTTTCATGTGGTTTGTGTATACACAAGAAAACTCAAAAGTTTGGCAAGTACCATGATAAAAGCAAGTGTTTATCACACAGAAAGATCAACGATGGAAATGATGTAACGATGTAACGATATAACGATATAACGATATTTTTAAACCTCTCATGCTTTGATCGAAGATCAAAGCATGAGAATTCTTCGATTGCGTGTGTTGGTGCCCTTTGAAAAAAGCAACCAAACTTAGACATTGGGCATATTCAA
>JANWJE010000058.1 GCA_025451995.1 Parachlamydiaceae bacterium
ATTGCAAAATTAGCTTTGTCCATCAACTGCATCATGGGGTATAAACGAAAAGGGCTTTTGCCTCCTGCGAAGCAGGAGGCAAAAGCCCTTTTCGTTTATACCCCGTGAACGGTTACGATCGATTGCAACTAAGCTTCCTATTTTACTAAATAGAATTTTTTTTTGCCCGCTCTCCATTTCAGCATATTTTGAATTAATGAAATCAAATAAACCTTCACCTTGAACTTTTTTAGAAAGCATGAGGTGGGTGTTTTTTGAAGTCTCATCCATAGGTTCGATCGTCTGATCGCTTTGAGGCGTAAGATGGAGAAGTTCT
This sequence comes from Parachlamydiaceae bacterium, assembly GCA_025451995.1. Lineage (GTDB taxonomy): Bacteria > Chlamydiota > Chlamydiia > Chlamydiales > Parachlamydiaceae > JANWJE01. The sequence continues at coordinate 317 of JANWJE010000058.1, forward strand.
TGATAAATCATTTTCAATTTGCAAATGGAAGACTCTGAAATAGGCGTTGATTCACCATTCAATAACGCGATTCGATTTTGCTCGAGATCTATATCAACAAAATCGGGGACTAAAAAAGCATTGGGAAATAATCTCGAAAATATTTGGTAGAGTTTAGTTGAATGAATTTCGTGTTGGTTGACCCATTTAATGACATAATCTTTTCTTGTTTCAGGAGGGGGGTAAGAGATGATTAAAGTTCCGCGGTCCCCTGCTGCGGAATGGACCACCATTTTATCGGCTAAATAATGCCGGTCCCTGAGATAGCGTTTGAGCAAGAGTTTTGCCGTCTCAAAAGAGCGCATGGAAGGTATCTCGCTATACACTTCAATAAAATCGCCCTTGATTTTTGCAATCTCTTCAATGCTATTTTGTAAAATCTCTCGAAAATTGGATGTTGTTAATTGAGTATGCGCATCATTCCAAATTGCTATCAATCGGGATTGTTCATCGCATTTCATCGCTCCAAAAGAAGATAAAGCAGTATAAAGTTTCATTCTTCTAAGGGTGTTTTTGCTCTCTGCCAAAATAGAAGAGAGAGGGCCAAAGACTCCATCGGAGCTCTGAGAAGGAGATAATGTGGGCGATAACATCATTGTTTATAAATAATAATAATTTAACAAGTTAATATACAAAAGTTTCAAATTGTTTGCAATTAAAATTAAAAGATTAATACAATTTTTTCATTTAATTTAAATTGAGGGTATTTCCAGCTTTCAATGCAATATAGAGCTGATAATAAATGACTTCTGTAGAGTGAAACATCTTGCTCATGAAAATTCGGTGTTTGACACCGAATTTTCATGATTATGGGGATTTTGTATTGACGATCGATCTATTAGACCTCTTTCGAAACTCCATTTGCTTGATAAAAAGAATCTTTTTGGCGTCTTTATTGCCAAATTTTTCGACCATATTAAACCTGGTGTACCACTTATAAGCGGGCAGATTCGAGATAATTTTTCTCTAGGAGCTTGCACAGGCTACGAAAACAATTGGGCAATATTTATTTAATATTGCCCAATTGTTTTTGCAAGCTCCTAGAGAAAAAGTACTCGAATCTGCTGCCCTTCTAAGTGGTACACCCGGTTTACTCAATATGCTCTCAAAATTTGGCAATAAATCCATCCAAAAACCTTTCTTTTTCTCAAGCAAAGCGAGTTTCGAAAGAGATCTATTCAAAAGATTTTTATTATAATGCATTTCAGGTATAGAAAGGAGTTATCTAAACAAAAGGATTCACTATGAAAAAGCCAAATCGTTCAACTGTTGCATCAAAAAAATCTAAACACGAAAATATTTCCAACCTTAACCCCCCGTCCCATTTGAGCCAAGAGTCAAGAGAATTGATTGCTAAAGCGATCAATCCATTAGTAGCCGACGCCTTTGCGCTTTATATCAAAACAAAAAATTTTCATTGGCATCTTTCAGGAGCTCACTTTCGGGACTATCATCTCTTATTTGACGAACAAGCGGATCAAATTTTTGCAATGATCGATATTTTAGCAGAACGAGTGCGAAAGCTAGGAGGATTAACGATTCATTCTGTAAGTGAAATTGCCAATTTGCAAACTATTAAAGATGACAACGACGCTTTTGTAGAAGCTCAAGAAATGATTCAACGCTTGCTTAAGGACAACCAGCAATATGCGGCAAGGATGTTTGATGCGCATGAAATCTGTTCAAAGCATGAAGATGTGGCAACAACTAGTATTCTCGAAATCTTCATCGATGAAACTGAAAGACGCACATGGTTTCTATATGAAATCTGTCAAAATTAAAAATAAATTCCTTATTGATGTTCAGCGGTAATGCAAAAGTCCAATATTCAACTGGAAGGAGTATATACTCCTTCCAGTTGAATATTGGATTTTTGGGCTAGCTTGAAAGCTCCCGCGGTTGAGAGATCCCAAGAGGTATAGTATTAATTAATACAATGCCTCTTGGGATCTCTCAACCCCGGGGCTTTGAAGCAGCCCAAAAGTCCAAGATTCAGCTGGAAGGAGTATATGCAGACCTCTAAAAATAACTCAACAAACGCAGCTATTTTTGGAATTTATAGATTACTTTTAATCTCTTTCTTTATTTTTACTCTTTACTTTGCAAAAACAATCATTATTCCTCTCACTTTAGCAGGATTGTTAACTTTTCTTCTTTCTCCTCTTGTGAGTCGGTTAGAAAAATGGATAGGAAGAATTTTTTCTATCTTACTCATTGTCATCGTTGTTTTTTCAACCACCGGGTTTGCTGCATATGTTTTCACAAGGCAGCTTATTCAGTTTGGTTCGAATTTTGAAAGTTATAGTCAAAACATCCAAACGAAATTACATAGTTTTCAATTTCCAAAAGGGGAAATTTTTGATCGAATGAGACATGTTCTTGAAGACTTAAAAGAAGAATTATTAGGAGAATCAAAGACATTCGATTCTTATACAAAAAATTCTTCAAAATTTATCGATATAACTTCAATTTTTACTAATATTGCTGAATGGGTTTCAAGTTCCTTTTTTAATCTAATCGGATCGACCGGTATCATTCTTTTGCTCGTTATTTTTATGTTATTCAAAAGAGAAGATATGCGCAGTCGTATCATTAAACTTACAGGACAAAATAGCATTAGTTCCACAACAAGCACGATGGATGATGCAAGTGAAAGAGTGTATAATTATCTATTTAGACAGTTTGTTGTGAATGTAGGGTTTGGCATGTGTATTTCAACGGGTTTATATTTTATAGGGGTGCCAAATGCAATCCTCTGGGGATGCTTCGCAGGAGTCATGCGATTTATTCCCTATATAGGCTCTTGGATTGCAACTATTATACCAATTGCCCTTTCTTTTATTATCACTGATACCTGGTCTCTCCCTCTATTAACGATTTCTTTTTTCATCGTATTAGAGATGATCACAGCCTATGTTATAGAACCTTTGTATTATAGTGAAGGAACAGGGGTTTCTTCGTTTGCTCTTATTTTTGCAGCCATTTTTTGGACGTGGCTTTGGGGTCCAATAGGTCTTTTACTTTCCACTCCATTAACAGTCTGTCTTGTTGTCATGGGGCAACATATGACAAATTTGAAATTTTTGAGTGTTTTACTTAGTCAAGAAGAAGCTCTCACTCCTGCTGAGGAATGTTATCATCGCCTTCTTTCTTTTGATTCAAGTGCATCCATGGAAGTCATTGAATCCTATTTGAAAGAGAACTCTCTTATTTCGCTATATGATTCTGTTTTGATTCCAATCATTACGCAAACCGAAGTCGATTTTCATCAGGATTTAATTGATAATGAAAAGAAAGAAAGCATCTATCAAAGTATTCGTGAGATCATAGAATTTCTTAGTCTAAGTGAACAAAAGGAAACACCTTCAATCCCTGAAATAAAAACAAAGGTTCTTTGTTTACCAGCTCGAGCTATAAGAGATGAACTTGGAGTGAATATTCTAGCACAACTTCTAGTTCGTGAGTTGTTTGAAGTTAATCAGGCTTCAAAGCAAACGATAAGTAAAATGATTGAATTAATTGAAAATTTGAATCCCGATTTAATTTGTATAGCTGTTATTGCTCCCTTTGTATTGTCTCATGCCCGTTTTCTTTGCGCACAACTGCATCAACTAAAGCCTCAATTACCTATTGTTATAGGCCTTTGGGAATCCCTAGAGATAACCACGGAAACTCTAAGTCAGTTTAAATCTGCAGGTGCAACGAAAGTAGTTGTATCTTTAGCTCAAACGATCAGCGCTCTGAAAGAAATTAATGCCTAATCTAGCTCTAATCCCTTCGTTTCCTTGAGGGTTTGAACCCAGCATAAAACCATCACTGATAGAATAGCAAAAAGAGCAAACACACCTTCAATTCCCATCATTTTTTGCAGGGGTGGGAATAAAAGAGACACAACAAAGTTTCCCATCCAGTTGATGGAAACAACAACACTCATCGCAATATTTCTTACCTTCGAGGGGAACATCTCGGAAAGATAGATCCAAACAATCGCTCCCATCCCTAAAGTAAAAAATCCTGCGTATAAAGGAATGAGAATGATTGCAATCCATGCAATTGAGGGGCTTTTTATCGCATAGGCTATTGCCAGGATGGCTAAAGAAATTGCCATCCCGGACAAGCTGATCGATAGAAGAGGTTTTCTACCCCAATGATCGACCAACCGAGCTGCGATAAGAGAAAAAACGACATAAATAAAACCAATGCAAATCGTTGCTAAAGTAGCTAAGCTAGGTGCATTAAACCCAACAGATAGAAAAATTTGAGGGGCATAGTAATTGACCGCATTGATGCCGGTAATTTGTTGGGAAAGACTCAAAATCCCACCGGTAATCAGCAGCTTCTTATAGGAATGAAAAAGAGTTGTGAATGGCACATTTTTAATATGAGCATGAGGCGATTCTTTGGCAAAAAACATCCCAATAAATAAGACCGATGCAGGGATAAGACCCATCGCAAACATGAATTGCCAATGACCTGATTGAGAATAGAAATAGCTGACAATGTAGGCGATAAAGATTCCTAATGCAATTCCTAAGTTGGTGAGAGAGCCTATCCTTCCTCTGTAGGCAGGAGGTGAAATCTCTGCAAGATAGAGAGGGACGATCATGGAAACGAGCCCTGTTGCAATCCCTGTGATGAATCTTCCCAATAGGATCATTGGATAGTTTTGTATCATTGATAAGAAAATTCCCAAAATAAAGATACATCCGGAAATAATCAGGGCTGGACGTTTTTTGCTGATAAAACTTCCCATCCAACTTCCCATCATGGCGCCTATCAATAATATGCTTACTAGAACACCTTCCTTTAGGGGAGTAAGCTCAAACTCCTGTGAAAGAAATATCAAGGCGCCAGCTATGATGCATGTTGTATATCCAAAGAGAAAACTTCCAAAAAATGCGATGAGAATTGAATAATACAGCATATACTCCTTCCAGTTGAATATTGGAATTTTGGGCTCGCTTGAAAGCTCCCGCGGTTGAGCGATCGTAAGAGGCATAGTATTAATTCAATACAATGCCTCTTACGATCTCTCAACCCCGGGGCTTTGAAGCAGCCCAAAAGTCCAAGATTCAGCTATACTAGATTGAACCAAAGTTGAAAAATAAATTAAAGGATTAAATAGACCTCTTGCATAATTAGCTTTGTTTGAGAAAATGAGAGATTTTTGGATGGATTTCTTGCCAAATTTTGAGAGCATATGGGAACATATGGTCGAAAAATTTGACAAGAAAGACGCCAAAAATCAAGCAAATGTAATTACGCAAGAGGTCTAATGTGGACATATACGCTTAGGCGGCTACTCCTTCTTCCGATCACACTTTTTTTTATAGTGATGGTGAACTTTGTCATCATTAACTTAGCTCCGGGGGAGCCGTTTTCCTTTGCGGAAATTTCTCCGGAAGGCTCTGCCAATCAAAGAGAAAACCGGGCTTTTGCATTTAGCAGCGATGAGCGCTATCTCCAATTTCGACAATTTTATGGGTTGACTTTTCCCATCCTCTTTAACACATGGCCTTGGTTAAAAATGGAGGATGTGCACAAGCGATTATGGCAGCTGGCAAATAGAAAATTCTCCCCAAGCGACTCTGAAGAAATGAGTGCTAAAAATTACAATGAACTCAGGGTAGAATTTGGCGATCAATCGCGCTATATTATGCCCCTTCTTCTTCAAGTCATTCAAGATCATGAGACATCCGATCAGATTCGCTCTTTAGCTGCACATTTTTTTGTAAGAGGAGGTTCATTTCCTCCCTATATTGGCCACAATTTGAATCCGGCGCAAAAGGAATGGAATACACACATTACACAGGATGATCAATTGCTTCGCTCTTTGCCTTGGTCGACTCATGCACCTCAAATTGAGATTGAAAAAAAAATCAATCACATGCGCCAATGGTATGATGAGAATGTTAATTTTTACCAATTTCAGCCAAGCTCTTTAGAAAAAGTGTCTATTTTCTTTTTAGATACCCGTTTTATGCGTTATCTATTTAGAGTTGTCAGATTAGATTTTGGGACTTTGCGCAATGATTCTACAAAAACAGTCATTAGCGAGGTGACAAAAAGGTTTAAATATTCACTGACCCTTTCAATTATTCCGATGTTTATCACTTTTGGCCTTTGCCAATTTTTTGGTTTGATCATGGCCTATTTCCAAAAGCAATGGCCCGACTATCTATTAAATCTTTTCTTTTTAGTTCTCTATGCCATCCCTGTGTTTGTGGTGGCCCCTTTTTTAATTGAAAAAGTGGCTCTCTATCATTTTTTTCCTTTTACACATACACCCATTCCTATCAGTGGATTTACAAGCCCTGATCGGATCTATAATCAAGAGCTCTCCTATCAAAGGTTATTGGATATTGCTCAACATATCGCACTACCCATTGTGGCTGTCATGTATGGAAGTTTAGCATCCGAGGCGCGATTATCGCGTACAGCCATCTTAGAAGTTTTGAGGCAAGACTATGTGCGCACTGCTTGGGCAAAAGGGCTCCCTCCCTCGATGGTGTTGTTCAAACATGTCGGAAGAAATGCCGCTATCACTGTTGTCACTTCACTCGCAGGCTCCCTGGGTCTTATATTAGGGGGATCATTGATTGTTGAAACATTATTTGATATCAATGGCTTTGGTAAATTTTTTTATGAAGCTGTGGTCAATCGCGATTATAATGTCATCATGTTTTCAGCCTTAGCCGGTTCTTTTTTAACATTATTAGGCTATCTTTTTGCCGATCTTGCCTACATGTGGCTCGATCCTAGGATCACCTTAGAATAAAAAAGATTGCCCCTTTTTGATAAATCCGAGAAAGCCATCTTGTTCGGCATTTGGCAAGGAGCCGGGCTGATAATGATAGAGCCACATTTTCTTTTTGATGGCAGGGTCTAAAGCACGAAGTTCCGAATAGTGAGCATGGACGCCCGATTTTTCTTGTTTTGTTTCACAGTCGTGAAGGATGAGATCGGCTTTTTGGTAGAGTTTTTCCTGAGTTGGCAAAAGGATGCAGGTATCCGTGGTCAGAAGGATGCGCTTGCCCCTAATGGTAAAAAATAAACCAAAGCTTGGCATTTTTTGTGTATCGGAATGGATATGTGTCGTTGGAAAAACAATAAATTCTATTCCTTCCCAGATAAATTGATTATTTTCAATCAAATCAATAGAAAAATTCGACGTTAGATCAATATTTGGGTCATTGAAGGGATTAAGCGAAACCGAGAGAATTTTCCATAATTCCTCTTTTAATTCAGGATGTAAATGGAGACAAAGTTTAAAAGGGTTAACATGATATTTAGAAATAAATGCTAACCATTCTAAACCGCCGACATGATCAGCATGCAGATGGCTTAAATAAATATCATTAATTTCTTCAGGGCTTATTCCTTGTTCGTAGAGTGAAAAACGGGCATCGGAGCCGCAATCGATCAATAACTTTTTTTTGCTTTCTTCTGATTCCAAAAGCATGTTTGAATGATAATTTCCATCACCTACAGTAAATGCGGAACCTGATCCTAAAAAGGTAAGTTTCATCATAGTGGTCAAATTATCAATTCTTGAATATTTTTACTATAATATTGCACTTGAAAGAGGTAATGATTAATAGTATTGATTTCAGATTCTTAACCAGCTAAAAAAGATGAGCAATAAAGGGCACTTTGATTACTGGCAAATAGTCAGGCGAAAGTTATTTCAAAATCGCTTGGGATTATTCGCCTTCGCGATCGTTTTTTTCTTTCTTGTCATTGGCATTTACGCGCCTTTGCTCGCTTCAAGCAAGCCTTTAATGGTTCAATATAAAGGAACATTTTATTTTCCCCTTTTTCGCTACCTTTTTTACCCTCAGTTTTTTACGAAACCCCTTGATCGCTTTTATAATTTGTTAATGTTCACTTTTCCTCTCGCCGTTTTGGCTTGGGTCATTTTACGCCATCATTTAACTTTCAGATTTTGGACGATTTTATGTCTTGCAGGATTGCATTTTAGTTGTTTCCTATGGATGCTCCTTTGGCCTCCGGGAGATCCTGCGTTTACAGGATGTGAAAATACTGAACAAAAGCAATGTGCAAACAATTATGCAGAGCTCAATACCGTGCTCCAATATCAACAGTATAAAAATCAAAAAGAGCACTTTCAAAGGTATGAAAATGACTATAAAGAATTAGCTAAAAGAAGAAATCAAACAAACATTTTATTCCCTACTTTATGGAATCTCTCTTTTTATCGGATCAAACAAAAGCAGCAATGGCTTGACGACCAAGTGAAAGAGCTCCACTATGAAATCATGCCGCTTTTTCGTTCCTTTCATTGGGAAGATGATGCAGGGGGTGACCAAGCGTTGAATCAATTGATCAGCTGGTGGGACTTAACCCGTATTAACCGCAAAGATATGGTTGCTTCCTTAATCTTTGGCATTCGCATTTCCTTATCCGTCGGTTTGCTCGCGATCGCTCTGGCTCTCCTGATTGGTATACCGATTGGTGCTATTGCCGGATATTATGGGGGAAAATTAGATCTTTTGCTTTATCGATTGATTGAAATTTGGGAATCGATGCCCACTTTTTTTATGCTTCTCATGATCGTCGCTTTTTTACAGAGTAAATCTGTGTTTTTAATTATCGGTGTCATCGGTCTTTTTGGCTGGACAAGTTTTAGCCGTTTTATCCGCGGAGAATTTTTTCGACAAAAAAAAATGCTTTATGTTGAAGCTTGTCATGCAATTGGTTACCCGGATAGTCGCATCATTTTTTCACATCTTTTGCCAAACGCTATTCCCCCCTTGCTCACACTTGTTCCCTTTGCTATCATGTCTGCCATTACAAGCGAAGCGGCTCTTTCCTTTTTAGGGCTGGGCGAAGAAGGTTCAAACTCATGGGGGGTTTTAATGGATGAGGGGCGATCCGCTTTTCCCGCCGAAAGCTACCTTCTTTGGCCTCCCGCCATTTTGCTTACTATCCTCCTTGTTTCTATCGCCGTTTTAGGAGATAGCTTGCGAGATGCTCTAGATCCCAAATTAAATAATAATTGAAATTTAAACATGTTGGTTTTATGAGTTAAATTTATTGGATATATAAAGAGGAATCAAAATGAGCGCAATCTGTAGAAATCTGTCTTTTATTTTATTTTGTTTCTCAGTGAATTGTCTCTTTGGCGACATCACTGCAATCGAACCTGAAATTATATTGATTAATCCAATATCCGGTAGTCCAGGTGATGTCGTGACGATTGTTGCAACCCATACTTGTGATGTTGCTAAGGTCGAATTTAAAGGGGTTCCAGCGACGATTATCTCTATGACTCCTACAGAGATTATTGTTCAAGTTCCTAACTTAGTTCAACAAACTGTCAAAGTAAACTTAATTCCCACCCAAGCTGCTAAATGGTTAGAGGATAAAGAAAAACGTCTTGCTGAAAAGGCAAAAGGAAAGAAATCGGATAAGAACTCTTCTGAATGTATGTGCAAAAAAGAGTTTCAACCCTTTTTTGTCGTTCAAGGACTCCTCTCTGCTTTTATTTCTAATACAGGTTTTGCCTCTCCGCAAACAGGATTTTCTTCTTATAACTTTGGTGGAAACCTGGTGCCTGCGCAAGCAACTTTTGTCACTCATGCAAATGCCCCTAGAGTTTCTGGACCCTTAGGAATTGCCTCAAGTCCTGATGGCTCCACGATGTATGCGGTGAATTCAACTCAAGAACCAAATATTAATATCATCGACGTATTTAGTGGTTTTGTTGTCAACACTATCAAGCTCAGCAAAGATGCAGGGCGCTTGCAGTCCATTGCCATAACATCTGATGGGGATTATGCCTATGTGACCAGTCAAAAAGATGGCAGAGTCTATGTCCTTGACTGCAAGGGTAAACGCAAACAATCTCCAAAAGTCATTGGAAGATTTTTTTCCTCTGAATCATCTGAAAAAAAATCACTTCCAACCGGATGTGCAATTTCTTTTGATAATGAGACCCTCTATGTGATCAACAATGGAGATCATTCTCTTGTCCCCTTTGATATTAAAAAAAGTAAAACACATCCTAAAGCTGGAACAGCTGCACCCCTTCCAAAAAAAGGAGATTATCGCTTTTTAGCTTTAACCCCTAAGGAGACAAGAGCTCAATTTCCAACAGTATATATAGCAGATAGCAGCACCGCTACCGATGCGTCGCATAGTATCTTATATCTTGATTTATCTAAACCTCTTAAACCTAAATTTATAGATTCTATTCCTGTTGGCAGTCCGGTGAATACCATTGCGATAAATGGTCCGGGAAATTCTTTTGTATTTCCAGGCAGCACCTTATACGCAGCCGGGTCTACCAGTGGGAATGTTTATTCAATCAACGTGGCTACGAATCAACTTGCCGGCTCGAATTTTCAGCTCAATATTCCAGGAGCTGTTAATTTATATGCTCTTTGCACGGCTGGCAATCCCAGAAGGTTATTTGTGTCTGATATTGGAGTGATTCCTGGAATTGTTTATACCATTGCTATTGATACAGGCACGGGCACCCCAAGCCTTGTTCAAAATAGTAATATGGGTTTTGGAACTGTTGTTGGAAATGATCCTAAGGCGATTGCTTGCATGCCAAATCAATCACCCCTTGCGGGCTTTAGCGTATCGGGCACCCTTCAAGTGGGACAACCAGTCACATTTGATGCCAGCACGCTTTCAGCATCGCCAAATTCATTCATTACTAATTACACATGGGATTTTGGCGATAAAACGATTATTGTCACTGGGCCCTCTGCAATTGTTGAACATACATACATCACTCCCGGACAATTTTGCGTGAAATTAGTAGTTACGAATAATGGTGGCACATCGACTAAAATTATCTTTCCCACAGGTCAAGAAATCACAAACAACGGAAATCCTCACATTGCAAGCGATACCCAAGTCATCACCATTTTGTCCGGCCCAACGCAAAAAGTGCCGAGCAATAAATAGACTTCTTTCGAAACCCGCTTTGTTTGAGAAAAAGAAAGATTTTGGATGGATTTATTGCCAAATTTTGAAAGCATATGAGCACATATGGTCGAAAAATTTGGCAAGAAAGACGCCAAAAAGGTCCATTTTATCAAGCAAATGGAGTTTCGAAAGAAGTCTAATGAAGCTATCCAAGTAAAATTTTCAGTTTTGCTGAAGATTTATCGCCAAAGTTCAAAGGGAAGATCTTTTGGATAGGAAATACAGCTAGACACAATCATGTCTATATTTTTGCAACTTACGAGTTGTAAGATTTCTAAATGAATAAAGGGGATAAAAAGAGAAATATCCCACCCTTCAAAATCAAAACCTTTTAGATATAAAGACTTAATGGTTTTAGGAAACATCGGGATAAACGCAGGCATGATCCCTGAACAATGAATCAAAGACAAGTTTTCTAAGCAAAGAAATCGATTAAAAGAAACACCGGTGAGATCGAGATTTGTTAATTTTAAGATCTTTATGTTGGGATTAATCGTTGCAATCATTTGATTGGCCGGGTAGCAATGGCGAAAACGATAATAGGAATCCATTGAAAAACTGAATGTTTCTAATTGGGTTAAAAAACTCAAATTTATTTCATTGATTGGGAGATCATAGGAATCATTTTCTTCGACATAACCATTAGGGAACCGCAAAGATAATTCTTTTAATTCGGGAGATAGTTCTCTGAAATGCTCAGTTGTAAGACCCGTAACAGATTTTTCGAAAATGAGATTTATTTTTTTTAAATTAAAACGTTTAAAACTGAATGGTGAGATATCGATATTATCGAGAATAAGAGTTTCTAAATCCGGTGGTATTTGATTCCATTGTTCGACACTCAAGTTTTCAATGGCGGCGAGACAGAGTCTTTTTAAAGAATTTAAACGTCCAAAATTGAAATTTTTAATATCAACTCTAATGATGGTTAAATCTTCAACAGTCAAAGGGAGTTGGTTGATTTGTTCAGCAGTTGTCTGGGTATATATCATTTCAACCCGTTTTAATTTGTTGAAAACCTTAAAATTAAGGCAATGATTTATATTAATTTCCCCGATTGATAAGGTGGTGATTTTAAATATTAGGCGGCGCAATGGGCCTTTGCCCTCGCCTTTAAGATATTTTTGACATGTTGTCGGGCTGGAAAATATATTTTCTATGCGTTCGAATTTTGAAAAACAGCGATCGGGAACGTAATCATTATAAATCTTGTTTATTTCGTCTAGGCAGACTTGGGCAAATCGCTCTAAATAGAGAGAATTGGGACTTTCATGGATTAATGGGGCTGCTAGACCGGGGGTTTTAGATGCAAGAGAAATCCAAATAAAGCGGGTCCATTCCAATTCATATTGTTTCATTTTATCACTGGATTTAAGAAATGAGAGACATTCATTGAAAAGTTCGGTTGGTATGTCGGTAAGTCCTTTGCGAATGAAAATATCTCTTTTTAAATCAGCATCTCTTGTTGAGGCTATAGATAAATTATATTGTGCAACTGTCATATTAAATTATTTTAACTGTGTATTGATTAATTTGAGAATTATAATTAAAGTCTAATTTTTTAATCAACATATTAATCAACATATTAATCAACATAGTTAATAAAAATTTTTTATTAACTATGTTGTTCGTATCTAGCCCCTTTGACAAGAGATTTGGTCAATTTTATATTATGAATTCGAAAAACAGGTTCTTAACAAATTGTAAAAGAAAAACTAAAAAATAATTAACTTTTTTGTTTTAATAATAATTGCTACAATGTATTTTTTATTTTTTAACCCAAAGAATTAATATGATTCCTTTTACGCAATTTAATTTAAATAATTTGAGTTGGGACACTGTTTCTAACACCATGCCGGGCAAAGCAATGCAAATGGTCGGAAATACCGGCTATAAAATTTTCTTGCAAATCCCTTATCAATTGACTATTGAAAACGGCAAAAATGCACTTCAGTCAAAAAGTTTGAGTGCTAAAGTCATCTTCGCTGCAACTGCAGTTTTGGGTTCATTTTATACGTTAATGCTTTATGGATCGGCCATTCATTTACAAGGAAGGGTGGCTCACGCTATTGGGACAAAATTAAATTCTGATTGGATTGTCAAAGCGGGAATAGTCATTGAAAGACTCGGGAAAAATGTATTTTTAAGTGGAGCTGTTCCTCTTTACGGAATATTTTACGAAGGGCCGAAAGCTCTCATTCAAAGTTTCCCTAAAATTGCTAAATATGTCATAGAAAAAGTCGATTTAGCTGCACAGTGGATTTTTAATCAAGTTCTCGTCCCTCTGTGGGAAAAAGCTCTATTGCCGGCCATCAAGAAAATTGATGAAGCGGTTCGTTATATCGCTAACATCATTGAAACTGCCTTTCACAAACTCATTTCAACAATTCAGTCAACAGCAAAATGGATATTTAATCACATCATTACCCCTTTATGGGAAAAGGTTCTTTTGCCGGCCATCAAGAAAATTGATAAAGTAGTTTGTTATATCGCTAGCAACCTAGAAGCTGCATTTTTGAAACTCATCTCAACGATTAAGACAACTGCACAATGGATCTTTAATCACATCATTACCCCTGTATGGGAAAAGGCTCTTTTACCTGCTTTAAAGGTTGTCGATAAAGCCATTGGGTTTGTTGCAAATCAAGTCGGATTTGCTCTCTATCATGCAGGATTAGCGATTCATTCGACAGCCCAATGGATATTCAATCAATGTGTAGTTCCAGCCTTCAATGCGATGACTATAGCTTTAAACGCGACTTTAAATTTCCTGAGTACTTATGTCATCAAGCCAATCGCACCAGTCCTAACAGGGGTGTGCAATAAAATCAGCCAAGTTGCAAAAGATGTGTTTCACCATGCAATTATCCCTATTGCACTTACAATTCGGAATCAAAGCTTTGCGATTGCCAATGGAATTGTGAATGCAAAAAAGGAAGTCGTCGAAGCTTTTTGTGCTATTTGGGATATCTTTGCAAAAGCATAGTTCGAAAGAACTTTAACCCGAGTTTACGACCTATGAAAAAATCTAAAGGGCCGAGCCATCCAGTTCGCATAAAAAAATCAACTATTTTTACCAGTTTTATGCAGATTGCATGACCCGGCCCCTTTATGACCCGGCCCCTTTATGATTAGAGGGGTAAGATTTACTGAAGCTCTAATCCATTCACTGAGGTCGATCGGCTGCGGGGAGAGGTGCAATCCGGAACTAGCTTGAGAGCCTCTTCGGCCAGGGTGTGGATTGTTTTTCGGTCAATCGTCTGCATTGGGGAAGAAATTTGATAAATGATTGTAGATAATCTTTGCGGAAGTTCATTCATATTCTGAGGAGCTTCTTTACATTTATCTTTTAGATCTTCAATGTCTTCAGGGGCTTCGTGTTCGCTGATATCCAATATATTTAATAACCATAATTTAAGAAGGTTTGTACGGAGATAAGGAAACAGAGGGGTTTCTCTCGATAAACTGCTTTCTTGAAAATCATTGGGATCAAATGATGAATGGTTTGAAATAGAATGAATAGTCATTTTTATTTTTTGCCTTTTAGTTTATTAAATCATCGTTTTTTAAAAAAATATTTATACGGGTTTTTATAGCATTATACAAGTGAGGTAAATTTGGATCATCCTGAATCGCAGAATATTTATCCTTGATTTTTTCTATTGTAGCAATAAATCCCTCGTCGGTGAATTTTATATGCAATGAATCATGCATTTTTAATAAACCGTTCATGATGCATTGGCGAGTTTCAGGTGTCTTGACTTCTTCTAAAAAAGTTTTAAGTTTTTGAGTTACTAAAACTCGGTCCATTTCAGTTTCTTCGTAATAAGAAGAACTCAATCTACAAGAATTAGATAAAGAATTAATTATAGCATCAGATATTATTTCTTTCCAATTTAAATCACTTAAGATTTGTTTAAAAAGAAGATTATACTGTTCATAGTCACTGCCAGTTTCTATATTAGCGGCCTGAATTTCATTATCGATGGCGTTAAGGATGAGATTGCCTTCATCAGTCAAATGGATCATTAAGTTGCCAATATTTGCATCAAAGTAATCTGCAAAACCGTCAATGAAATTAAATTGAGTAAATCTATCGCCATTTCCCATCAAGAGATCGGCCAATGCGAGTTTTCCAATTCCTGTGAATATTTTTTCTTTTTGATCTTTGTTTAAACAGCTCCATTGAGTGACTATAAATTCGACCAAATTACTTCCCTTAACCCTCTCAGCAATCATTACGCTGGTTTGTTCTGATTCTTTGGTGGAATACATTTTTCTTATATAATTGAGGTTTTTTTCTATGATTGGATGATATTCAGCAGAAATTTCTTCATTTAAATTTTGTTTTATAAAAACTTTATTTTTAAATGCCAGCAAAGATGCTTTGTGAACATAGACGTCGTCTAATAAAGTAGACAAAATATCAGATGAGGCTATTTCCAAAGGAGAAGTCCATTTAATCACAGATTTCTCAACCCACTGATCAGCGCCATCAACCCCGGCTCTTGTGTGTCTCAATAACAATACCCCCTGATTACCTTGAAAAGATTCTTTGACTGAAAGGTGGACAGCAGAAAAGACATCTTTAACTAATCGGTTAATACGATGTGTCATATTTCCTTGAATAGAATCAAAATCTTCTCTGTAAATTTTTCGTAAAAATTCAGGGAAAAGAAAAAGGGCATCATTGAGCTTTTTTGATGCAATGGATTCCGGAATGTTTTTAGTAGTCAGCTCTTTATGAAATGAAAGCCAAGATTCTATGGTTTTTTTCTTGATTTCTGCATTTTTAGGGCTAGAGTCGAATAAGACATCTTGAATGGTGATCACACGGCTTAAAGTCGAACTCCATTTTGCCACTTCGCATACGTTTCTATCCCATATGCCCATTCTTTGAGTATTATTTGTTATAATCATAAATATATTTTTAATTAACCTGTTAAATTTTTTTAATTATTTTATAAATTTTGGATTAATCTATATTTTATTGATTTATTTTTGATAAACATTATATTAAGGTATCTTAATAGATCTCTTTCGGCTCATCGCTCAAACGAGTACCCAACCGAGATATAAAGAATCAGATAATTTTTCTCTGCCTCTACGAAAGCAATTGGGCTATATTGATTTAATATTGCCCAATTGTTTTTGGAAGTTCCTAGAGAAAAAGTACGCGAATGTACTGACTGAATAAAAGCGATTAATGATTCAAAGACTCTACTTCCCGAGTGAAAGCGAGAAGCGCTTCATGTTGTTCTATAAATCTATTGTACAGTGTAGAATGATTTGTAAAATTCAATTTTATTCGAGAAATTTCGGCTTTTTTAATTTCACTGAGAGAGATTTCTCCGCGAGCAGCTTGTTCTTCAATGACTATAGCTTCTTGGTGCAAATCTTCCAGTATCTTTAAAGCACTAGAAATGGGTGTCAAAGATTGAGAGAATCTTTCATTCAAAGATTTATATCCATTCAAATATTCTGATATATTCATCCTATATTGTAAGGGATGTCTTGAGGAGATGAACCCTTTTTGCAATTCAATCAGGGCTTTATTTTTTGTTTCAATATCGTTATTTTTCATTGCGGACAAACATTCTTTCACTTTATTCATATGTTCAGGCAACATGAGAGGGTCGTTGATGCATTGTCTGCAGATTTCTTGCATATTCATGCTAAACCAATCCGGGGTTGGCTGCAAAATAGGGAAAATTTCTGAATGTGCTTTCCAATTATATAATTGATTAGATTGCGATGGATATCCGTTAACATTTGGATGAAGAGCAATCAAATTTGAATGTTGATTTCTTTTTTGAGAGGCTTCATCGGGACAGTTCTTCCCTATCAAACATTCAATCAATTCTAATCTTCGCATGGTATCTTTGGCTGATCTTCCACCGACGATGTAGCGCTTTGTGTCTAGGGATCCTTCAAGTAAATTGCCGACTTTAAGGCTAAGCTTCCTCTCGATTTTTTTAGTGACGTCATATAACATTAATACTGCTTGTTCGAAGAGAAATAAAAATTTTTTTTCATCTACTTCGGAATTGTCTATTATGATGTTGGGATAATGTGTGAACAATCTTGTTTGGAATTCTTGTTGTTTTTCTTGAGTATAGGGTGAAGAAGCATCATCTGGAAAGCGCATTGTGATTCCCCAAATCAATGTTCCAAAAAATAAAGCTTGTATCTCTTTTCCTTGTTCTTGCGTCATTTCAGAGGGCGGAAGCTGTTCTAAGTATGTCTTATTTATAACTTCAATTTTAAATGCTTGCAATGCTTCTTCATTGTGAAGCAGGTTGCTGGATCGATTTTGGAGGATAGCCAAAGCCGCTTGAAAAGCTTCTCGGATCCTGTCTTCCAGTTCCCCCTCGCCCATCGATCTAAGAGTCAAAAGGGCTCTTGTTTCGCATTTTGTCATCCATTCTTTGGGATTTTGAGGCAATATATTTCGTAAATCTTGTTTGATTGTATTATTATTCATATTTACCTTTTGCTGAAATTGTTATTAAAAAAACAAAAATTTATTTCTTATTAAACTGATGATTGGCACATTATATATAATATGCGAAATACTATACACGAAAAATCTCATAGTTATGGAGTCATCAATTGTTTTGCCTCTTTAATCACTTGATTAAAATCATATGTTCTATTCTGACTATACTGCAGGGCTTGCAACTTTAAAATAAACTCTTGAAGAGCAGGCAAATGGGCGATTTTTTCTAGATGTCTATCATCAGATTGCAATAGGTTCCTCTCCCATAGTTGACTCCAAAACGATTGTTCTAAAAGATGGACATCTTTTTCCTTAATAGCTTTTTTAAATAAAAGAAAGCTCATTGGTACTTGCTTTTTGGGTTGTAGATCCCTTTGTTTTTTCACATAGACTTGCGCAATTAATAAAGTTGCACCTAAAAGAATTGAAGATAAAAGCCAGCCGCTTCTTATTTGGAAGGTTGTTGAGTGTTGAGTTATGTAGGGTTGGTTGTTTATTTCCAAAGGTGGGGGAATAGGATTCGGCCAGATCTCCCGCTCATCTATTCCCTTCATTGAAATATTTGGAAAATGGGTTTTGAGACCGGTTGAATCATTGACTTTAATGGGGATCTTTTTTGTTTTGCTAGTGTGGTATTGATTTAATTTGGGGTCAAAAGAGGTAAATTCAATGCTTGGAATAAATGTGATCCAAGAAATAAGAGGAATGAGTTCCAGAAGAAAGACTTTTTTTTCATCGTGAATTTCCGATAAGGGAGGAAGTTCATTCATTTTAAAAAATCCACTAAATCCGGGTTGGCACTGGATTAAAGGAATTTTTAAATCGGAAAGATTAGAAATCCCTGAAACTTCAATTTTCAATTGGATCGATTCCCCTGTGGAAAGAGGAAGCTGTGAATCCAAATAAGCTTGTGCTTCTATACTCCCCAATGCGCCATTAAATGAAAAAGGTTGAAGAGGTTTGGGAAAGGGGATGACCTTCAAAGAAATAGGAGGTGCTTTTGCTTCTAAAAGGGGTGTTTGATAGATTTTTTTTCCCTCCTTGGTCACATAAGCGTACCCTTTGATGACAGAAGGACCTAATGAAAAATTTCCCAATTCAGATGCTTCGATTTCTTGTGATAATTCTTGAACAGTTGCTCCTTCCGATTGATAATCTTCGATATGGACATCTCCAACTTTTTTGAAATGGATTGGATGAACTAACGGTAATTCTGAATAAGTGAGATCGATGTTGCGGTTATAGAGAATCCGATAAAAAAGGGTTGTTTTTTCACCCGGATAGAGGGTGGATGGCCCTTTGACTGTAGAATCCAATGTAAAAAGAAGCTTGGCTTGCGGGCCATGTGTTTCTTTTTTAATTTCTTTTTCAGATAGCACCTGATAGTTGGAAGGTGATGAAGTGGTGGTTTTTCCTCCAATCTTAGCACTGATGGAGGGTAAAAAATAATCCCCGGGCTCTTTGCCTGGAATTTGAAAATGATAGATCGAAATAACGGTATTTGCATCTACCGACATGGAAATGTCTTTATCGAAGATGACTGCTAAGGGGTGACCTTCTATTTCGAAAGATTTGAGATTGATTGTTTCGTTCTTAGTATGTGTAATTGTCAATGTTCCTTGAATCGGAAAATGGGGTTGATTGAGTTTCGAATCGATAAGGGCATCCATAATCGGAGATGCATCTACTGCCAAAGTTAAAAAAAGAAAGATGAGAAAGATGTTTAGGAATAGTCTTTTTACCATGTATGCATCTCTCTGATCACTTGTGGCTGAGGTGTTTGATCATCTAAGAGCATTTCTTGAGCCTGCCGCACCATTTCTTGCCATTCTTGCTGGTTAGAGGGTGCCGGTTTGGGAGGGGGCTGCATTAGGATGTTCATTGCTTGTTTCCAGTCTTGTATGGCCGCCATTTGCGCTTGGATTGCCTCCTCCTTGTCAAATGCGTCAGTGAGCGGCAATGCCAGTTTTAAAAAATCGCGCCCTGAGCCAACGAGAGGGACCACTTGATCCCAAGGAAATTGCTGGCACTGTATATTGGGATCTTTAGCATTTTGGTAGTTATCGCTTTGCAGCGCGATGACTGCCGGAAAAAAACGAGAGGCATATGCGATTAAACTTTCTTGCGATTTTGTTAAAGCAATTCTCGCATCATGATCATCTGAAATGGATGTTGATAAAGCGAATACGTTTAAATTTTGATCTGCAATATCTAACGATTTTTTTAGTATTGCCTTTGGTGTGTTTTCTCGGTGATAAAGCGAAGAGAATAGGCTATTGCTTGCCAAAAAAAAGAATGCACCTTCGCTTCTTTTATTTGCTTGAAAACTGAGCTGGCTTTTTTCCAAAATCCCAATCACATCTTTCCATTGATCTGAATGACTTTCTTTTAATTTTTCAATGAGCTTTTTTAAAACGCTGATCGTGTTGTTTAGAGACATCATAGAAAAAAGAACGTCGGCTTGCTCAATTGGCGGATGGTAGATGGAGGGAACGAGTTTCTCTAATGATTCATTTAATGTTTTGATGGCATTTTTTTTATCATTTTTCTCTAAAAATTCTCCGGCTTTTTCAAATGTTATAGAAGAATGGCCTACTTGATTGTTTGCCATTTTTTTTAAATGATCCCATAAGGGCAAAAGATTTTTTAGTTGCAAAACGAAGTAAGAGAGAAGCTTTTCATTTTTGACCGCATTTAATTTATTTCTTAATTGTTCAATTTGAAAATAGAGGAAAGTGGCAACAAAGGATTCATTTTGCTCCTTTAGCCAATAGCTTCGCTGTTTTTTTGTTAATTCAATGAATGATCGAACTGAGGCTTCTTTCCATTCTTTCACGCGGGGTAACAGGCATGTTTGGGTGTTCTTGCATGCGATCTTTTCTGCTCGTTCAAATGCGCTTAATCCTTCTTGAATTAAATAGATTTGCCCGTTAAACGATCCATTAGTTTGCATGAAGGGAGATTGAGAGAATAAGGAGAGAGCAATTCCTTCATTTAAAAATAAATTTTTTCCGAATCGGGGAACTGAAAGATCGGTTGGGTTTAACGTATTAAATGAACGAATGGCTTTGATTGAATCTCCTTTTGCTAAATAAACAGTCCCCAAATTATATGCGGCTCTATGGATCTGCCATTCTTTCAAAGGGAGAGTCAAAAGTTTTTGATAAACATCCAATGCTTTTTGGTAGTCTCGTGCTTCAAAATAAGACTCTCCTTGAATAGTGTACTCTTGGATGGATTCATTTCCATTGATAGAGGTGATTGAGAAAAAAAATAGCAAACATGCAAGTGTGTATATATCAGGCACTAATAGAAGAATAAGAATAATAAAAATAGATAATCCTAAAGGAATTTGGAAGTAAAGATCGTATAATTCCTCTTCTGATTTAACAGGAGAGACTTTTCTATCATTTTGTTCCGAACTTAAAGATCTGCTGAATGCAATTTCTTTAAAAATACTATTTGCCAAGTTCCAAGAGCTCCAATCAGCTGCTTGAAAATATTTTCCATTTCCCATTTTAGCAATTTTTTCTAAAAGTTCAAAATTCAATTGCGAATATACAGGTTGGCCTTGAAATGTCACATGTGGAATTATTTTTTTTTCTTTCCCCCCCATGCCAATTGTATAAATATGAATCGCATTTCCTTTTGGCAAATGATCGATAAGATCTTTTTCTGCTTGATCTTTGTTTTTAGCAACTTCTAATGCGTTGTCTCCCCCATCAGAAAATAACAAAATGGTTGATTGCTTTCCCGGGATGATTTTTTCCCTCAATTCATCAAAGGCATTTCCAATCGAGGTCCCGCCGACATCTCCTTCATTTAGCACAAGGGTATGAATAGCTAATCGTGTATAGACATAATCAAGAGTGGACGGGACAATCGTTGTCAATTGAGAAGTAAAAGCATAGAGGGAAAGCGTTTCCCCTTTGAAATGTGTTAAAAGATCTTCGAGAATTGTTTTGGCAGCATTTAAGCGTGAAGCTCCATCTTCGCCATCCAAGACTCCCATGGAAGCTGAAGTATCGACAAGAAAAATAATTTCCTGATTGTTTTCTTTTTCTTCAGTATTTAAAGAGGGGTATCGGATATTTCCATAGGGGTTCATCAAGGCAAAAGTTAAAAGGAGCCAGCAGAGTGTCCAACCGGCAATTTTAATGAGAGTAAGAAGAGAAGACCTGGCAGTAAGTAGCTTAGGAATCACATGGGGGTCGCTAAAGTTAAGGATTTTCTTTTTTCGATAAAAATAGAGAAAGAATTGTCCTAACAAAAAAGGGATAGCTAATAAACTAAGCCAATACAATTCAGGATAAAAAACTTTCATGGAATTTTTCTAATAAAAGTTAAATCTAAAAAATGAGCTAAAAAAAGAAAAGCCATACCGAACATCAAAAAGAATGGAAAGAAGGAAAAACGGGAATAGTCTTCTTTGTTTTTTGGCTGTGATGGTATCTGAACAGTTCCTTTTTCTAATCGGTTGATTGTTGAATAAATATCTTTTAAGTCTTGAGAATCGCTAACCATAAAAAATTTGCCTTCGGTCAGTTCTGTTATTTTTTCCAATTCTCTTCTCTGCGGGGCATACTTACTTGTTGCAATTGTTGGATCAATATTGATGATATAAAGGCGGGTCTGTTCGCTTTTGACATAAGCTGCGGCATCATCAAGTTCCAATGTTCTCAAGCGATTGCCGTAATCAAGTCTGCTGGGATCTTGAAATCCATCTGTTACGACAATAATTGCTGCATTTTTTATAGTATATGGAGGTTTCCCCTCCAATTGACTTTGGTTGGCAAAATAGCGAGTGGTGGCTAGAAGATGAGCTGTTTTGTAGATGGCATAGCCAATTGCGCTTCCTTCTTCGTTTGGATCCTTAACAACTTCAACCTTTTGCAATGCTTGTTGCAAAGCCTTCTTATCTAACGTCAGGGGAACTAAAATGGTTGGAACTCTCGCAAACGAGACAAGGCCTATCAGGTCATCCGGATGCTGGTCAATGAATTCTTTTGTCACTTCTTTTAGAAGGCTCAATTTTGAATCTGAATGTCCAGCCGGTTGAGACATCGATCCCGATCGATCAAGGACGAGATAAATCGCTAAGCCTTTTTTTGGATAACTGCTTATTGAGCTCTTTTCAATGTCTTTTTTTGGAAATAAAAGATGGGGGTCAATAAAAGCGATCATTAAGCATATCAATGCACATTGTTGAAGTTTGCTTGGAAGCGAAGCGAGAATCGATCGCCAATTGTGATCGGATAAATGTGTGAGAGAAGAAAAGGCCAGCGAGGGACGAGGAAAATTTTTTAAAAAACTTTTTAAAAAAGCAGCAATCAAAATACAGATGATTAATACTAAGAGTGCAGTCGAGTCAATAGCGAACTTCATAAAGGAAAAAATTGCCTTTTTTTATGGTAATTAGCATTCTATATATATTAATTATGTCTGAAAGTAAATCAACTATAGCAGTTTTTGATTTTGATAAAACCCTCACCACTAGAGATTCCCTTTTCCCTTTTTTATGGAATGCGAGGGGGTTTATAAGCATTTTTCTTTTTTTATGCCTTTCTCCCTATTTTTTAGGATATCTCTTGGGGCTTCTGACAAGGCAAAAAATAAAAGAAAAAGCGCTAACCCGCTTTTTTGGGGGATGGGAATTGACTCGACTCAAGAAACTAGGATGTCATTACGCTAACGAAAGGTTAGATAGATATTTAAGGCCGCAAGCGATGAACCGTTTAGTTTGGCATCAAAAACAAGGGCATCGGTGCATTTTAGTCAGCGCCTCTTTAGAGCTCTATTTAATCCCATGGGCTGAGCGTTATGGTTTTGAAAAGGCAATTGCAACACAGTTGGAAATCTCCAATGGTAAAATCACCGGCAGGATCCAAGGTTCAAATTGCTGGGGCCCTGAAAAAAAGAATCGCTTGCTTGCATATTTAGGGAGCGATGCGATACAAGAGTTGTATGTTTATGGAGACAGCAGGGGTGACAAAGAACTTTTAGAATGCGCGCAGTATCCCTTTTATCGAAAATTTGATTAAATCAAGTTAATATGGCCAATCACCCGAGCAAACAAATTTTTGTTTTATTAGACCTCTTGCATCATTCCATTTGTTTGATAAAATGGATCTTTTTGGCGTATTTCTTGCCAAATTTTTCGACCATATGTTCACATATGCTTTCAAAATTTGGCAAGAAATCCATCCAAAAATCTCTCATTTTCTCAAACAAAGCGAATGATGCAAGAGGTCTATTATCTTTATTCTTCCTATTTGGTTCTCTTCAAGCTCAGGACCTCCCCCTTAAGCTGACGTTAGAACATGCGATTTCGCAGGCATTGAATGCAAATCGGCAACTGCTTGGATCTGTCGACACCTTAACGCAAGCTCAATTTGGAGTCGATTTAGCCGATAGCGAATTTTCTTTATCGATCACTCCAATCGGACAAACAGGAATGGTGGGCGGAGATAGGGGAAAACCGAAATGGCAGGCTGGAGGTGGGGTTGAATTTAGCCAAAAGTTCTCTTCCGGTACAACCCTTTCAGTCATCCCGAGTATTGTCAAACGGGATTCCCATTATTTGACAGATGTCGAAACATCTTTAGTTCAACCCCTCTTTAGGGGATTAGGAAAAGAATATCAGTTATCAAATCTAAAAAGTGCACAATTTGCTTTGCGAACTGCTTATCGAGATCTTTATAGAGCACAGGTAAAATTGGTTCTCAGAACTGTTGAAATGATGTATGAAGTGATCAAGCAGCAAAAGAATGCTCAACTCAATCGTGAATCTTTCATTCGCATTGAACAGTTTTACCGTGCGACCAAGCTAAAAGAAAAGATCGGATTATCCGACCCTTTAGATATCTATCGAGCAGAAATTGAGTTGCGGCATGCAGAAAATGCTTACAAGGATTCAGAAGAAAGATTAGAGGAGGCATTGGATCAATTAAGAGATCTTTTGGCTTTACCTATCGATCAATCAATTGTAATAGATGTCCCAACTTATTTCAGTCCCCATCCTGTCGACCTGGATCATGCTATTAAAATTGCCTTGCAAACGAGAATTGAATTAGACCAAGCTAATGATGAAACAAAAGAAAACAATCGATTAGCATGTATCGCAAAGCAAGAGCTTTACCCGGAAATCAACCTTCTTTTAAATTATTCAAATTTAGGTAAAGATCGCCACTTTTCTCATTCATTGACACAGGGGAGAGACAACCGCTGGGAGGTAGGGCTCACATCTTCAAGCGAAATCAACTCGATTGGCGATCAAATCGCCTACAAGCAAAGTTTGCTTGCACTCACAACCGCAAAGCGTGGAACCGAGCAAAGCGAATCGACAGTGATCCTTGAAGTGAAAAGAGCCATTCGCCAATTAGAAAGGGCTCTAGAAAAAGTCCTTTTAGAGGAAGAGCAGATTAAAACATCAAAAGGAGAACTGCGTTTGGCAAAAATTAAATTTGATCGTGGAATGGCCGATAATTTTTACCTATTGCAGGCAGAAAAAAGTTTGAGGATCGCTGAACACAATTTCTGGAATGCGATGGTTGAACATATTTTAGGTGAATTTGAATTGTTGGCCTCGATGGGAATTCTTTTAGAAAAGCCAAGGATACGAGGGTGAAATCTTTTTTTATCGTCTTCTTTTTTATCATTTCTTGCCTGGTCATTCTTGGCTTTAATTTACGCCAAAATGCACCCTCCCTTTCAATCCCATCAGCATTAGCTATCAGACAAAATTTAAAAGTTGATATTAAAACTTTAGGCGATTTAGAAGCTAAACGATCGATCACGATTGCCTCCTCTGTAAAAGGGGATCAAGGAAAGATTATTGATATCATCGCCGATGGGACGTATGTTCAACCGGACGATGTTCTCATTCGATTAGATCCAAGTCCTTTCGAAGAAAAAGTTGAAAAATTAAAAGGTCAGATAAAAGAGCAAAAGGGTTACGTTAAATCGCTTAAACACTCCTTAAAATGGGAAATCATCCAATCAAAGAATAAAAATCGCATCGCCGAGCTAGAATTAGAAGCTGCTCAATTAGAATTGGAAAAAATTAAATCCGGAGATGGGCCGCAAGAAATTTTCCGCCTTAAAGCAGCCATGCAAAAAGCTCTCCTAAAATGGGATGAATTAAAAATTTATTCTAAAGATCTTTTGGAATTGGAAAAAGAAGGCTTTCTCAATCAAATAGAAACGAAACAGGTGGAAAAAAGATTAAACGAAGAAGAAGAAGCGTACGATCTAGCAAAACAGCAGTATGACAGCTACATCCAGCAAGCATTTCCAATGATGGTTAAAAGGGCTGAAACATCCCTTAAAAAAGCTGAGATTAACCTCGAAGAAACAGCTAAAGGGGGACATTACACTGTCAATAAATCACGTCTATTTATTGCTGAAGCCCAAGAGCTCTTGGCTGATTTAAATCGACAACTTGATGAAGCAAAAAAAGAATTATTAGAAACAACCATTCAAGCGCCATCCCATGGAATGGTTGTTTTAAGAGAAGAGTATCGATCAAGTCAAAAGCGAAAGCCCCGCATTGGCGATTATGTGCTGAAGAATCAGCCGCTCATCGATTTACCCGACTTATCTGCAATGGTCATGAAAACAAAAGTCAGAGAAGCCGATCTATTTAAAGTCGAAATCGATAAGAGATCTTTGATTGAAGTGGATGCTTATCCCAGTATGCTTTTTAAAGGAAAAGTCATCTCAATTGGAATTTTAGCCCTCGCAGAATCTTTTGGTTTGAATGATGAGAAGTATTTTGAGGTCCTGATTGCACTTGAAGAGAGCGACCAAAAACTAAGGCCCGGGATGACCGCAAGGGCCACGATTGAAGTTGAGCAAGTGAATGGTGTTGTCACAATCCCCATCCATGCCATCTACGCTGAAGAAAACAATCATTATTGTTATATCAAACATCCAAGCCAAGGCTATGTCAAACAAAAAATCGAACTTGGCATCAGCAACCAACATTTTAGCGAAGTAAAAAGCGGTTTGAGCGAAGGGGATGTGGTTTGCTTGGTTAACCCCGGTTAACTCAAGTTATGCAAGAGGTCTAACGTTTCCTCTCTTATAAAGGAAACCTGCTGGCCAAGTAGAGTGGATAACAACGCAATGTTCGGTCTTCATTGATTGCTAAATTTCTTGCACTGAAAATGCATCGATAAGGCGGTAAATAGCGTTCTGCGAACACTTTTAAACTTTTTGATTTTGTCACCCATCCAGACTTGACTTCAACTGGAATTATCTTTCCGGTTAAATCCTGTAAGAATTCAATTTTTGCTGTTTTTTCATTCCAGCAGTATAGTGTCGAGTTACTCGAATAGATGAACTCCTGGGCGACAAAATTTTCAGCAAAATATCCTTTGAAAGTTCCATAGTCATAGTCGTAGAGAACTTGGGGTTGCAGTCCACTAGCCTGTCCCAAAATACCGACGTCGAATAGGTAGAGCTTAAATTCGTTTTCTTTAGTGAAAGCGCTAAGAGGAACTTGCGCCGAGTGTACTATAGGAACTTTGATAATCAATCCACATGCCTCCAACCAGTCGATGGGGCCTGCAAGGCGACTATAACGATTTACATCAGGAATGACTCCTTTAAAGGAATATTTTTTTGCGGATCCATCTTGATTTTTAGCTAATTGAATGGGAATGGACTTAAAAACTCTCTCAATATGCATAGCATTCTCCTTTCCGGAATGCTTTGCAATATCGGCATAATAGGCTTTTAGCAGCTCTTCTTGCTTAATTCTCACTTCTTGCACAGCCATTGGAAGGCTGTCTTGATAACGGCTAAAAGTTGAAACGGCTTCAGGCAATCCCCCCACAATGAAATATAATTTTAACCGATTCCATAAACGTTCATGAATAAATTCCGGGATCTTTGTAGCTAATGAAATCTCTTTCCAAAATTCCAAAAGCTTTTCTTCATTAATTGCCATCAAGAACTCCTCAAATGACATCGGATATAATGTCAATAAGTCAACCTTGCCTACGGGAAATGAAACAGGCCCCAGATGAATTCCTAATAATGAGCCTGCACTTGCAAGCGCTAACTCGGACATATCTTCTTGAAAATACTTAAGACTGGTTAAGGCTTTTGGACAAGCTTGAATTTCGTCAAAAATCACCAAGTCATTGTGTATGTCAATCGCTTTGTTTTGAAATAAACCAAGCTCATCAATAATCCGTTTGGGAGTAAGATCAGCTTCAAAAATCCTTGCAAGTTTTTCTTGTTTTTCGAAATTAAAATAATGGAAAGTAGGGAAGAAGCTTTTTCCGAATTCCTTCAAAATATAAGTTTTACCTACTTGACGAACTCCTTTTAAAATAAGAGGTTTGCGATTAGGTTTGTTCTTCCATTCAAAGAGCTTAGATGTCAATAATCTTTTCATAAATTATAATTTACGCGATAATGACATTTATTCATACGAAAAAGTGTAATCAAGTGACATTTATTCATACGAAAAAGTGTTGCTTATACTGTTGACTGCTTTAAATCCTCTGATTGTTGATTATTTTGTAGCTCAGGGGCTTGCCGAAAGCCAGCTTGGCAAAAAGCAAGAAGCGCTTCTCTCCTTATCTTTTGCTTCCCTTATTCAACCCGTCCATTTACTTGCAAGATTTCATGCAGCGGATATTTATCTAGATCTTGGTTTTATTGATGATGCAAAATCCGAATTTTCCGTTTTAGAAACATCTCTTCAATCTAGCGAATGCCCAACAGAGATGAAGTTTGCTATCGATTCTTTAAGAAATAAAATAAATAAAAGCTAGAAGGAGAAGATATGAATATACACATCCAAAATACCCCTAGTCTACCCCCTTCATTGCCACCCGGTAGTTTAACGGCTAACCAATCAATGTACATACCTCCGCAAAACCCCTCATTAAATAATACTTCAGTTGCGAATAGTATTCCCCAAGGAGGTCGTGTCATACAGAAACTGGATCAAATGATTAAATCAGGGGGTGAAGGGATCAGCCTAGCGGCAAAAATTGGAACCTCTGCATTGATAGCCACGGCTTTTATTAGCATTGGGTTAGGATTTGGGATTGGGGGAGCTATTTTTTCTGTCATTATGTTCTTTCCGGCTTTTTCTTTAGCAGGATGTAGTGAAGGAAATTTAAAGGGCGGGGCTGTTGCAGGTTTTAGTATGATCCTTACAGCTGGTGCTACAGGTCTTTGGCTTGGAACTTTCTTATCGAATGAATTTATCAAAAACATTGGTTATCAATCTAAAGCTACCGAAGCATTGGACAGAGCCACAAAATCACTTTCTTGGGTATCTAGCAAATTAGGGATACAAGATTTTCGAACCAGGGAAACATTTATTAAGATTGAAAATGAAGACTATGTAATTAAAGCTAAACGAAAAGAAGAATGCGGAGGAGGATGGATTGCAAAAAAAAGAAGTGATGTGAATAGTCCACTTTACACTATAGAGAAAAATGGAACTATGAAGGTATTGGTAGATGATAATGAAATAAATGAATCAAGTCGCTTCTTATACGATCAATCGGATGAAGGTGGATTTGCTGAGGGGTCGCCAAGGACTTTTTCTGGGGCAATTAAAAAATTCGTCAATACCTTAACTACTGAGTACGAGAGTGGGGAAGAAGTTTATGCTGATGAATCATTTATCAAACTGGAAAAAAAAGGAAAACTATCTTCATAACTCACCTCTTGGTGCGTAAGGTGAGTTCATAACCGTCGCTTATTTTTCTGGATTGACAACTTTAAGAATCCATCTTAAATTTGTCGTGTATGAAAAAAAAACATCCCCTTGCAGCATTTAAAAATATTTCCAAGGTTTATTCGAACGGTCATCAGAAGATTTATGCCCTTCAAAAGGTTAATTTTGAGATCGAAGCGGGGGAATGTGTGGCAATCATGGGTCCCTCAGGCTCGGGAAAATCGACTCTATTGCATCTTTTGGGCTGTTTAGACCAACCCACAGAGGGTACCTATACTTTTAATGGATTGGAGACCTCAGATCTCAATGATGATTCGCTTTCTTTGCTAAGAGCTACAAAAATTGGTTTTGTTTTCCAATCATTTCATTTGATTCCACAGTTGAGCGTTAAAGAAAATATAGCCCTTCCACTCCTCTATCAACCGATTTCCTTGTCTGGCGAAGAAATAGATGATCGAACCGAGCGCGCATTGAAGCAATTGAAATTGGAAGATCGCGCAGCTCACCATCCCTCTGAATTGTCTGGAGGCGAGTCGCAAAGGACTGCCATTGCGCGGGCGATGATTATCGAACCTCTTTTGCTTTTAGCGGATGAACCGACAGGAAATTTAGATAGTGAAAATGCCCATGCAATTTTAGATATTTTTGATGAATTAAATGAGCTAGGGACAACTTTAACCATTATTACACATGATAGGGAAGTTGCAAATCGCTGCAAACGGACACTTTTATTAAAAGATGGAGCTATTAGACCTCTTGCGTAATTACATTTGCTTGATAAAACGGATCTTTTTGGTCTCTTTCTTGCCAAATTTTTCGACCATATGTTCACATATGCTCTCAAAATTTGGCAAGAAATCCATCCAAAAATCTCTCATTTTCTCAAGCAAAGCTAATTGCGCAAGAGGTCTATTCAATAAATCTTATTTTTTCGCATCCTGCAAACTTCTTTTTGCCCATCGCCTTCGCTCTTTATTGAGCACGCTTGGTGTGATGTTTGGGGTGGTGGCAGTCGTTTCTATGCTTTCAATTGGCGAAGGGGCGAGACAGGAGATATTGGACCAAATTAAAGCTTTGGGAATGTGCAATTTCTTTATTAAAAATAACACTCAAGCAACAGAGTCAAAGCCCTCTTTAACCTGGATGGATGCTGAACTCATCAAAAGCCAACTTCCGGATTTAAAACATCTCGTCCCCATAAAGATGATCAAAGCGAATGCTTCAATTCCGATGATGACGCCGGAAATCATTGCCACCACGCCGGCATTTGGACAGTTAAAAGAATTTAGATTAGCTGCCGGCCGTTTTATTTCAGATCTTGATCAAACCCAAAGAAGAGCCGTTTGCATCCTTGGTTATGAGATTTTTCAAACGCTTGGAGTAAAAGGGGGGATTGGGAAAACTTTAAATATAGGGGGGCAAATGCATGAGATTATTGGCGTTTTACAACCCATGCACTGGAAAAAAAGCAATAACCATACCATTTTTACAAGAAATTTTGATCAGGTCATTTTTCTTCCGATTCACTTAAGGATAAATGAGTACATCGATGAATTGATTGTGAACATTTCTTCGCCCCATTCAATTCACTCGATTGCAAATATCGTAAAAAATATTTTAAAAAAATCTCATCGAAATTTTGAATCATTTCAATTCATTATTCCTCAAGAGCTATTGGAGCAAGCAGAATATACACAAAAAACATTCAATGTGATCCTTGGGGCAATTGCAGCTGTATCGTTGCTTGTTGGAGGTATTGGGATTATGAATATGATGCTTGCAAATATTTCAGAGCGTCAATCTGAGATTGGCATTCGAAGAGCATTGGGCGCTAATAGAAAAAATATTCTTTTACAGTTTTTAATAGAGACAATGATTCTTACACTCACAGGTGCAATTTTTGGGCTGATTGTTGGAATTGGCTGCTCTTTTTTTATAAATTGGATAGCCGGCTGGCGAACGGTGGTCACTTTTGATTCAATTCTCCTTTCTCTAAGCATGTCAGCATTGGTTGGACTGGCTTCTGGATTATATCCCGCCTATCGCGCTGCAAAAATGAACCCCATTCATGCACTGAAAAGTTAGGATGTCTAAACTTTACATTCTGTTTATTTCCTTGGTAAAAGGTGCGAACTATAGCATTTCATTGACAAAATCGCCAGCCCCTTTTAACATTAGACCTCTTTCGAAACTCCATTTGCTTGATAAAAAGAATCTTTTTGGCGTCTTTATTGCCAAATTTTTCGACCATATTTAACTCAATATGCTCTCAAAATTTGGCAATAAATCCATCCAAAAACCTTTCTTTTTCTCA
>JANWJE010000059.1 GCA_025451995.1 Parachlamydiaceae bacterium
AAAGGTTTTGTCGGTTGCCATGTTTGGATGAACAACTCGAAGCTCTTGCAAGCTGTTATTTTCAAAAGATCCGATTTCTTGGGTATGTTGATAGAGGAGGTTTTTTGTTCCCGAAGGATCTGCGATTTGCAAGCAGCGATCAAAAGCGTCGTAAAGGAAAGTTGTTTTACATCCATTGGATTCACAAGCGATGAGGCGATTGAGAGCATCGTAAGTGTAGTCGATGTGTGGGTGGGTTTCTTGGATGAGATTGCCATTTAGATCATAGCGATATTGACTTTTGGAGTTATCAATCAATTGATTGAGTGGATTGATGGCAAAATGATTGTGGTTTTTTCTTAGACAATTTCCAAGGGAATCATAAGAATAGCGATTCTGATTTTCAATCATTAGATGATTAAATCGATCATAGCAAAATTCTTCTTTTAAAATACCTTTTGGGTCTTTTTGAAGAGTGGAAAGAAGATTGCCGACAGCATCAAAAGCTTGAAGTTCCATTTCCCAATGTTTAGATCGGATGGCAATGGGGCGATTGAGCAAATCGTAGGAAACATTCGTTTTGCCAGCAGATGTTGTGTGATCGAGAAGGTTGCCTTGCAAATCATGATTGCAGTCGATCTTATATAGCGTTTTGCCTTGAGTATTGCATCGTTTGATTTGCTTTAGATAGGGTTGATAGTAATAGGAAATCGATGTTTTATCGGGAAGAGCCACTTTAGTCAAACGATCTAGGATATCATAACTATAGGCAATTTCAAGGTCTGGATATAATTCTTCTTTTATGAGTCGGTTGTAGAGGTCAAATTCTCTTTTTTGCGCAATGTTATGAATAGGATCGACGATTTTGATGATATTGTCATGCAAATCATATTGATAGATGTAAGCAATCTTCTCATCGGAAGAGCGCAGGCTTTCCTTTCTTCCTAAAGCATCGTATGAATATGCAATTGAGGTTCCATCCGGCTTAATCATTTTTTTAAGCCTTTTCATTTTGTCATAGCGATAACTCGTCACCTTGTCATTGGGCATTTCTTTTTCTTCAACAAGCAGTCCTCGATTGTTATAGCTCTTTTTGATGGAGTATTCTCTGATGGGATTGCCCATCGCCATGACGGTTGATGTTTCTAAAATGCAATTGCCTGCAAGGTCATAAGTCCATTCAGTGCGGGAATAAGGGATTCCTTCTTCGAAGAGCTCCCTTTTGATGATGCGCTGATAGGGATCATAAGTTTCGACGGTGTTTCTAGAGAGAGGGTCGGTGATCGTTTTGGTGGTGATGACAGAGGGATATTCAAAAATATAGCTTGTTCGGTGTCCAAATGGGTTTTCTTCCCAGGCTAAGTTGCCATCGGGAAGGGTGTGGCTTTTAGCGATGATTGGGACGTGGGGCTTTTGCCAATCGATCTTTTTTGTAAGATTCCCCTGAATATCGTATTCAAAATTTTGTTTGGAGATAAGCGATCCATTCTCTTCGACTTTTTTTTCTGTTAGATTGTCTAAAGAATCATATTGAAAATATTCGGAGCGAGGCCCTTCTTTTCTTTCGATCAACCGATCGAAATCATCATAGCTAAAAAAAATTGTTTTTAGGTCACCGATTTTTTCTTGACATTTTCTACCGGCATCATCGTACTTATAGATGGTTTTAAGGCCCATGGCATCTGTTTTGGACACCAAAAGAGGGCCTCGATAATGATAGGTTTCACTTTTAATCAGATTGTCATCTACATCGAGGGTTTTCTCTTCGATGAGGTTGCCTTTGGGATTATATGTAAATAGACTTTGAGTGCCATCGGGAAGGATTTTTTGTTTTAACCTGCCGGAGGGGGTGTAATAGCGCTGTTCTTTGGATTGGTCGGGTAAAATAATTTCGGTTGATTGCCCGTAGAGATTATTGACATAGCGCGTACGATTGCCATTTTCATCTTGATAAAGTTTCAAATGGCCCAGAATAGAAAATTCTTTTTTGATTTTTGGGGCTTCATTCTGGAAGATGGGGTAGAGGATGGTTGTTTGGTTATCCAAACGATCGTAGGCATAATGAGTCTGGTTGCCTTGATGGTCAACTTTTGAGAGGAGTTGATCAATGGAATTGTAGTGATAAGTTGTTTTTCGCTCTTGTCCTATAATCCTAGAAACGGCAGTTGAAGGCGATAAATTGACGCGGGTCTTTTGAGCCATAATCGCTAACAATCGGGGGCGCCTTCACCTTTTGGGAATGTTCACCCCCGATTGTTAGCGATTCTAACTCAAAATCTTGCATCACTTTATCACCTTGAACTGCCGTTTCTAGGATAATGGCTTCATTTTTTTCTATCAAACGGTTAGCAAAATCGTAACTAAATGTTTCTTTTTTGCCCGATCCCACAAGCTCTTCTTGGATGATATTGCCCGCTTGATCGTAATGGTATTCTTTTCGTTGGTTGAGAGCGTTCGTTTCTGATTCTAGCTGTAAATACGGGTTATATTGTTTAGAGCTCGCATAGCGATTTCCTTTTGAATCGATGATTGTCTTTTCTTTTTCTTGGCCTAAATCATCATAAGTATAGATAGTCTCTTTAAGAAAAATGGGTTGTTTTGTCGCAAGATCGACATAATGCTCTTTGATTTTCCAAGGTTTGCCGAAGGAAGCTCCTTTTTCCTGAATGCTTTCAATTGTTCGAAGGTTTCGATAGGTGACCTGGTTGAGATCTCTTACATCATCGCTGCTTCCATTATCTTCAATAATGGATGCAACTTCGCCATTTTCATCGTAAGAGCGAAAATTTCTCTCCTGTATTCTTCCATCATAATAGCAAAGGATTTTGGTGCAAAGATTTGTTCCCTCCAAATAGTTGTAAATTTGACTGATTCCAGCATCTGTTTTTTTTTCTTTGAGTAAGTTAAAGCCATCAGTTGAATAGCGATAGCTAATGGCATAAGAATCCATTTCTTCTTTATCGCTGACGTGAAAAGTCTCTGGTTTTTCACCCGTCAAATTTCCATAGAGAGTTTCATTTGTGATATTTCCAAAAGAATCATATTGGTAGGTTTTTAAGAATGAGAGTTGCTCACCAATTCCAATTGCTTTTGCTTTTAGCCATCCTTTTTCGCTCCAATCAAAGCTTTCTTCTTTGACGACATTGCCTGATAGATCAAAATAACAGATCCTTTGGATGCGTTGATGGCCATCAAAGTAATAAACTGTTTTTTGATTGAGAGCATCAAAAACAACCGTTGAACCGCTATGATATTCGAACCGATTTAAAAGCTCTTCATTTAAGGACTTCTGCCTGCCAAAAAGTGAGATGACTCTTCCTTGATTATCATATGCAATTCTTATCGATTGATTGCCATTTTCAATGCGGTTAACAGACCAAAGCAACGATTTCATTCCATAGCGAGTGGGTTCGATTCTCTGACTTGAATTGACTTCAAAAAGAAGAGTTTTAAGAAGGTTTCTAATGCCAAGACCTGTTGAGTGAGGTAGCAGCTCTTGTTTGGATCTATAAGTGACTTGATTGCCACAAGCATCTTCGACAGTATAGCCGTCTTTGTGATAATGGAAATTGAGCTGATTGAGAGTGGCACTATCTGTTCGATTGCGCGTTTTTATCCCTTTTAAAAGAGGCTTTCCACCTACATGCGTATAATCATAGAAAAGAACGTTGCCATTTGGCTTGATTTCTTTTTCCAATAGATAGGCCGTTTCTGTTAAGCAGCCCACTTTTGATCGAAAAAATTTATCGAGTTTGACAGGAATGCTGTAATAGCGCTTTGTACCATCGCCCAGTTGTAAGAACCACTCCGGCTGGCGATTTTTAAAGCGGAAGATGGCTTTCCAATTGATGAAATTTCTTTTCCCATTCATTTGAGAGGAGTTTGTGTAACCCTTCTCGAATAAATGAGGTTCAATTGAACACACTTTGGCAGGTCCCGCTTCTTTATCGCGATAAAGAAGATACGCATTTTCCCTTGTGCTAATTAAGCCATAATGATGGCGGCTCCCTTCTTCGATATTAGAAGCCAAAAAAGGAAAATTGGAGCCAAATCCAAGCCCCATGGACGATTCATAGCGCGATTGGTTGTCATAATAGCGGATGAAATGCAATGGATCAATGGTGGTCCCTTCTAAATCTTTTTCCATTTGAAAGAATTGACCTGTGATGACGTTGACGCATTCTCTAACAATCGCTAAAGGTTCGCATTCTGGGGATAGAGCTGCTTGATAATGCTCTAATGAGCTTTCAACATTATTTTTGTTTTCTTGGGGGACGCTTGTGATGAAGTTCTGTGGATAAACAAGCCCTTCATCCGCATGAATCCAAAACGAGAACAGAATAAGAAGAGAAAAAAGAAGTTGCATGATCTTCTCTTAAGAAAAAGAAACTTAAGAAAATAAGATTTTTAGTGAATGGTGTCAATGAGAATCGGAGATCTCTTTTTTTAAAGGAGGTAAGCGGAAAGCAAGAACTTTCGAACAAATTCCAAAGTAGGTAATCAGGTCGTCCCGACCTGGCTTAATTAAGATTTTGGTGGAAAAGCTGAAGCGATGATCAGAAACAATGAGTGCAGTTAATGGTTGGCTATTGATGCCATTAGATGAGCTGAATTCATAAAAACGAAAAAACTATTCGCCAAACTGGGCTATGCTATTACTTAACTATAGGCGAAGTTAGAGATTTATTAAATTATTTGCAATAAATTAATAAAAAACGTATAAGTTATTAACAAACAAAAAAAATGCTTTAATGTTAATTTGCAAAAATTAACATAAAAAACAAATTATCTTTTATTTAAAAAGAGGTTAAAATGGAAATTTTTAATAATAATAAAATGTGTTTTGGTGGAATGATTGTGGGCGCAGGTTTTGGCGGATTTGGAGCATATCTAATTCGTCCAATACTAAATCCAATATCACCATTAGGTGTTGCTTTAGCAACGGGTATTACATCGGGAATCGCTTATAAGATTATATTTACAGAAAATAATTTCTTGATCAAATTTATCGGTTTGATTGCCGCATATCCTTTAGGGATATTTTTCGCTAATTTTGCAAGAAGAGTTCATTTTTTGGAACCAGCAGTTTCTGTAGTTGTTAGTTCCATAATATTAACAGTACTGATCGCAACTGCTTTTTTTTTCGCAGTTATATCAAAAGTTATTAAATACTAACATGTTATTTATGTTTTTAAAAGGTTCTGTTTATAGAATTGTTTTATGAGCCTTAAGAATTTGGGGGTAACATCCCCAAAGCTCTATATATTTTCTTTTTCTTTTCTTCTTCTTCTGCTTTTGTAGTGCTACAAAACTTTTTTTCTTTATCTCAAGTTTGAAGCCCCTAGAAGAGATGGTCAGCGGCCGAATATTTCTCCCGAAGATTTGGACGCTGGTCCAGGTTCGGCCCCTATCTATTACATGGCTGGGCCTTATCATTTACATGGCTGGGCCTTATCATTTAACTTTTAAATAATTATTTAATTAAATTAAAAATAATTATTTAATTAAATTAAAAATAATTTTTTAATTTAATTAAAAAATTATTTATTTGTATTAAAATTCAGTTAATGTTACATTAAAAACATGTAAAGAATAAAAAAATATATACACATCGTGATTCAAAATTTTGCCTAATGAAAGTTTCTTCT
>JANWJE010000060.1 GCA_025451995.1 Parachlamydiaceae bacterium
GTTCATATCGATGTTATCGCGAGGTTCAGTGAAGCCCAAAGCTTCTCTTGCATCGCTCATAATAAAAAAGGTGCCGCAAATGACTAAGACCTCTCCTGCTTGTTGTGCTTCTTCCTTCGCTTCTGTGATAGCTTGCGAAAGAGAAGGGTGGAGAAAGATGCGATTTTTTTGGACGCGTTGACTTAATCTTTCGCGCAATTCAATTGGGGAGCACCCTCTTCCATTTTTTGTTTCGACAAGATGGAAAGCTCTTCCCTTTTTAGCTAAAAGATCGAGACAGCCCTCTAAGTCCTTGTTTTTTGAAAGGCAAAACAAAAAGCGGATGGCTTGATTTGGGTAATCGTTGTCGAGCATGGCTATTAAATGCTTAATTCCATCGGGATTATGGGCAACATCTAAAATGATTGGAGAGTGTCCCGGCACTCTTTCAAATCGGCACGGTTGTTTTCTTTCTAATCCTTTAAGAATGGCTTGTGCATCGATGTGAAATCGTGTTGAAAGATAGTCTAAAGAAGCTTTGGCGATCGATCGATTTTCCTCTTCGTATAAGGGAGTTTGATGTTTCACCTGTTGAATCGGGCTATTCATTTCTCTTGCAATTTCAAAGAAAATGTCTTTAGGAAGGTTAGGGCCGATAATGACTGGAACTTTGGCTTTGATTATCCCCCCCTTTTCTTTTGCGATAGCGTCGAGTGAGGGACCTAGGATCTCGATATGATCGAGGCTAATTGAAGTGATAATGGAGAGAATGGGGCTAACAACATTTGTCGCGTCGAGGCGGCCTCCCAAGCCAGTTTCTAAAACAGCAATGTCCACATTCATTTGGCGAAAATATAAGAAACATAAGAAAGTGGTCAGTTCAAAAAAAGTGGCGGGGATTTTATTCTCTTCACAAATACGAAATAAATAGTCTAGGAGATTCGTAACAGCCTTTTCGTCAATCATGCTTCCATTGATCTTAATTCTTTCTCTAAAGCATGAAATATGGGGCGAGGTATAAAGGCCCACCCGATATCCCGCATATTCACAAGCCGAGGCAATCTTTGTTGAAACGGATCCTTTGCCATTTGTGCCTGCGACATGGATAATAGAAAATGATCGGTCGGGAAAATCGAGAAGTTCTTGCAAGGCAAGGGCATTTTGCAGGCCAAGCTTGATCCCTCCAAATTGGTTCACATGAAATAATTTCTTAAGGAGTGTTTGGTAAATCATTATTTTTTCTAAAATGATCCATTAATCCATTGAAGGTTTGTTCATTGACCCATGAGCTTCCTAGCGGCTGTTCCGGTTTGATGTCTCCATGGAAATCCGAGCCGCCTGTGATGATCCAATTTTTTTTGGCTGCTATTTTTAACCAGCGTTCATTTTTTGTCTGGGGAAACCGAGCATAATACCCTTCGATCCCATCAAAATTCATCGAGAGGAGATCCCTTAAAATGTCAGATTTATCAATCAAGTGAGGGTGCGCAATGATTGCAAGACCATTGGCTTGATGGATCACATCTAATGTTTCTTCCACACTAAAAGGAGATCCTGCGATATAGCACGGTTTCCCATCTCCAAGATAGTTTTGGAAGGCTTCTTGGATGCTTTTAACATAGCCTTTTTTCATCATTGCATAGGCTAAATGCGGCCTTCCAAGCGATTGGGGAGAAAAACTTTCGAAATCCTCACTAGTTAAAATCTTTCCCTTATCTGCTAAACGCTCAACCATTTTATAAAATCTTTCTGTGCGTCTTTGCTGATGTTGTTTGCAAAAATTTTTTAAGGCGGAGGATTGAAGAGAAAAGCTGTATCCTAAGATATGGACGCTGGTTTTTTTGTGAACCGAGGATAATTCTATCCCTGAAAGAAAATTAAATCCTTTTTCATTGGCATAAGGAATAGCCTCTTCGTAGGCAGCAAACGTGTCATGGTCTGTGATGGATAATCCATTTAACTGCAAATCGATTGCTAGATCGATAATCTTTTTAGGGGAAAAGGTGCCATCCGAACAGGTGGAATGGCAATGAAGATCTGCTCTAAATCTCTCCATGATAGGGGATTACCCTCACCTCATGAATCAAATCTATCCCTGTTTTTTCTTTCACTTGGGTGCGGACATGTTCAATGAGATTAATAATATCATGGGATGTCGCATTTTCAGCGTTGATTAAAAAATTGGCATGAAGAGTTGACACTTCCGCTCCTCCTATTTTTTCCCCTTTAAGGCCGCTTTTTTCAATTAAAGCGCCGGCATGTCCACAGGAGGGGTTCCTAAAAACACATCCGGCAGATTTTGCATTATAAGGTTGTGTTTTTTTTCGATATTCAATGATTTCAAATTGTTTATTTCTGGCTTCTTTGTCTTCTATCAGTTTAAAAGCAGCCCCAACGATCGCCCCTTTTTTTTCTTGAAAAGAGGAAAAGCGATAGCCAAATTGCAGATCGGCTTTAGAAAGTGTCATTAAGTTTCCTTCATGATCGATAAAATCAACAGAAACTAAGCTTTCAGATGCTTCCTTGCCATTAGCTCCGGCATTCATATAAACCGCCCCGCCGACACTTCCCGGTATTCCTGAGGCGAATTCCAGCCCTGACCATCCTTGTCTTGCACTCTGCGTTCCAAGAAGAGAAAAACTATATCCGGCGCCTACATGCCAGCAGCCATTCTCTTTATTTATAAATTGAATGCGATTGGCAATGACCATCCCAAAAAAACCGCGATCATCAAAAAGAAGATTTGACCCTTTACCCAATATAAAATAGGGGAGATTCTCCTTTTTAGAAAAAAGAATCGCCTCTTGCATCTCTTCAATGGTACACGCTTCTACAAAAAAAAGAGCCGGCCCACCGATTCCAAAAGTGGTCAATTCTTTTAAAGAGTGGTTCTTCTTAATGT
Organism: Parachlamydiaceae bacterium; assembly: GCA_025451995.1. Classification (GTDB taxonomy): domain Bacteria; phylum Chlamydiota; class Chlamydiia; order Chlamydiales; family Parachlamydiaceae; genus JANWJE01. The sequence continues at coordinate 2,882 of JANWJE010000060.1, forward strand.
TAATCGGCATGATATAATTTGTCGACAATTGCATTGACAAAGGCAGCTGATTCTGGGGAACTAAATTTCCTTGAAAGCCGGATAGCTTCAGCGATGATCACTTTTGGGGGGACCTCTTTTTCAAATAGAAGTTCATAGATAGCTAATCTGAGGATCATTTTTGTGACCAATTGAATGCGTTCAATATCGTAACTCGTGGAAACTGAAGTGATTAAAGGGTCGATCTCCGAAGTTAAACCATCTATTTTTAAAACTTTATCGTATGCGAGTTTCACTTGACTTTTTGGAACTGAAAGCTCATTCATCATCAAGGGAATGACAAGTTCTTCTCCAGGGTGAGCGACCTCTTGACTGTACAGCAGTTGTAAAACAATTTCTCTAAATTTTTGGTGGGATAAAGTCATAGGTTTTCATTAAATAAAAAAGCTGTGAAGATTATATACTGCTTCCAGCTGAATCTTGGACTTTTGGGCTGCTTCAAAGCCCCGGGATTGAGAGATCGCAAGAGGCATTGTATTGGTTTAATACTATGCCTCTTGCGATCTCTCAACCGCGAGAGCTTTCAAGCTAGCCCAAAATTCCAATATTCAACTGGAAGCAGTATATTCCATTGGGAATTTATTTCACAGCTTCTTGATCATCCTAATTGGCTAGAGGATGGCGAAAGCAATTACCGAAATGATGCCGATACCAATTCCCCCGGTCATTAATTTAACACCGGTTTCTGAAAGTTCATTTGCTCCGGAGCCCGGGTGTGTTAAGGGTGCCATAAAAAACGTATGGGCAGCGCCCACAACTACAGCGGCTGTTGCAGGGATTGTGCCTGCTACAGAGATGAGAAGAGCCACTTTTCTAAATTGAGTCGAACCAAAAGCTGCTTCTACCATTTTACTGGTTATCGCTGTGCCAATGATGAAAGCCGCTGAATAATTGACAAAATGACTACTTTGAGTAGGACTACACATTTTATACACTCCTTGTTGATTATGTAATTAAATAATAAATAAATTAAAATTGTAAATTTAAATTATTTTTTTTAAATTAAATAAAGTTAAATTTTTTGTTAATTAACTGGTTATTGTAATTTCGTGCTTTTTTTTGAGATCTTTATGATAGATATAAAGCCTTCTCAATCGGGATTGATCGTCAAATTGAAGGTTAAATTCCATCCAGCCTCTCTTAAAGCAATAAGAGAATAGGGAATTTTGTTTGAACTTTTCTTTTCTTTTTGCTGATTGAAAGATGTTTTCCGCTTGCTCTCTTGGCATGAAACGGCATAATTTGGCCGGCTTTTGTTGTGGATTGGTGAGGGATCCGATCAATTCTTGAAAACTAAAAATGTTCTTTAAGGGAATTCCCAGATCGGATGCAACATCTTCTGGGAGAGAGACAGGATAACGCAATCGAGCAAATAGATAGACAAGGGATTTAATATAATTCATAGAGACTGATGATAAATTCAGAATGCTAACCAATTTATCTTAAAAAATCATTTGATAACAAGAAAAAATTGATTCCTAAATTTTTTTTTGATATATACTCCTTCCAGCTGAATCTTGGACTTTTGGGTTGCTTCAAAGCCCCGAGGTTGAGAGATCGCAATAGGCATTGTATTGATCTAATACTATGCCTCTTGCGATCTCTCAACCGCGGGAGCTTTCAAGCTAGCCCAAAATTCCAATATTCAACTGGAAGGAGTATGTGATTTCGAGGTTATGCAAGCAATTTTTTTAGACACCGAGACGACCGGGTTAGACCCCACCATTCATAGGCTTTTAGAGATTGCCTTTAAAATCGTCGATATCCCATCAGGTTACGAGAAATTGACTTACCAAGCGGTTGTTAAGCAACCCAAAGAAGTTTGGGAGAAGCGCGATCCAGGAAGTGTTGAAGTCAACGGATTTACATGGGAAAAGGTACAGGTAGGCAAAGAAGAATCAATCATTAGAGATGAAATCATTCAAATTTTTACTGATTTACAAATAGAAAGAAAATCTACAGTCTATATTTGTCAAAATCCAGCCTTTGATCGGAATTTCTTTTCACAATTGATCGATCTTCACACTCAAGAGAAAAACCATTGGCCCTATCATTGGCTGGATTTGGCCTCAATGTATTGGGCTTTGCAAGTCAAAAGGCATCGCGATTTACATGCTCCTTTCCCAAAAGAGCTCATTTTATCAAAAAATAGCATCGCACAACAATATGGCCTCCCCATTGAAACAAATCCCCATTCCGCTCTCAATGGGGTTGATCATCTATTATTATGTTATAAGGCAGCTATTGGCTTCGATTCTTTTTTGCAAAATTAGCAAGGAGGGAGAATCCTTTCGATTGACCCATTGGTGATGGCAGCAGCTCCATTCTTTGGGAGATAATTTAGAGATATAGGATAAAATCCGGGATTTTTCATTTGCACCTTCTTCATGGCCTGGATAAAATGTCATACTGATCACGCCTCCTGGAATAATGAGATGTTCGCCCTTTTGAAGGCTTTGAAGGGTTGTTTCCGATTCTGTGGTCTTTTGTTTGTCTCCTCCAGGCAAATATCCTAAATTATATACAATTAATTTGATGCTTTCAGGTGAAATCTCTTCTGGAAAGGTTGAATGGCAATGTTTCTTTAAAAAAATATTCCTGTAAATTTCGGGAGATAGGTTAGCTTGCAAGTAATGTTTTGTGGTTTCAATAGCCTCCGCTTGAATATCAAATCCATATACTTTACCCTTGTCAACCGATAAGCTCAATTGACATAATTTTAATGTGTCAAAACCCTTTCCACACGTAGCATCGATGACGCTATCTCCTATGTGGACAATGTGAGACCAGTAGTGATGAGCTAAATCTAAATGAGATTGAAAAAGGGAAAATTTTGAACGTGTCATTAGACCTCTTGCATCATTCGCTTTGTTTGAGAAAAAGAAAAATTTTTGGATAGGAGATGATTTATGAAAACTAAAGAAGTATTAATCATAGGGGCTGGGATCGCCGGTTGTGCAGTAGGCTTAGCATTGGTGAAAAGAGGAATTTCAGTCACTGTTATCAACTCTCCTTTTGATCAAAGATTGTATCATTCATCTTTTATACAATATGATAAACTAGAAGAAAAAGTTAAAAATTTACAAAAAGAAAAGCAAGAACAATTAAATTGCACACGAGCTTACGAGCAATTAATGGAGTTAGCTTCACAAAGTGTTGAAGAACTTTTAGATAAAAGCAATCTTGTCGAACGGCATGGAAATATAGATATCCATCGCTCATTGCAAGAGCAATTACGAGAACATGCTAAATGTGAGTGGCTTTCCAATTATACGTTAATCGAGCTTTTAACCTTGGATCAACATTCCCAAAAAAAAGTGGACCGCTACAAAAAACAGACGTGCATTGGCGCTGTCGTTTATAATCACACCACACAGCGCATTGAAAATCTTTTAGCAAAAGAAATCATTTTAGCTACGGGGGGCGCTTCTTCACTTTTCCCTTATTCTACCCAACCTACAACTGCTTGTGGAAGTGGAATCGCTATTGGCTACCGAGCAGGGGCTAGATTGCTTAATTTGGAACAAATCCAATTTCAACCCTTAGGACTTTATGGTAAAGATCGCCCGTGTCTTCCTCTTCCACTAGGTCTTCTTAACGCAGGGGGAAAAATTTTATCGACAAAATCAACGAGTTTAGAAATCGATTGCACCTCTCCTGTACATTTACTTCATCAACTCCATAGTCAACTCATACAAAACAATAGTGACCATCTCTGGCTCGATTTAACATTTCTCGATCATGAGGTTTTAAAAGATAAATTTCCCTCGTTAGATGCAAATTGCCTTTCGTATGGATACAACATCGTTAAAGATCTCCTTCCCATTGTTCCGATTGCAGTTTATACTTGCGGTGGGATCGCCATTGATAAAGTCGCACAAACGTCAGTCCAAAGATTAAGAGCGATTGGCGAAGTCGCATGCTCCGGCCTGTTTTGGAATTCCCGAGAAGAAGCGATCAGTGTATTGGAGAGTTTAACTTGGGCTCTTGCTTGTGCGGAAGACATCGTTAAGCAATTAAATAGATTTATCTACTATTTCCCGGAAGTGAGAGATTTAACTGCTCACCTGAATACCTCTTGTTCAGTTTTGGAGGAGGATTGGAAAACGCTGCGCCAAATCATGTGGATGTATGTCGGCATTCAGCATGATCAATTGCATGTTGAAAGAGGGTGTTCTCTACTGGACCAGCTTGCTTATCTTAATACCCCTCAAGATTACCCCTCTTGCTCCATTGAACAAATACAGCTCTATTATGCCATTCAAACAGCTCAGCTCATTGCACATGCCATCAAAAGCCAGCAGGGGAGCTCGTTTAGTCGAGCTCAACAACCCTTAGCTGCATTTCAAAAAAACCAGCAGGATGCGCTGAGGTTTTAACCCAAATTCAGTGAATGGAGTGGTAAATAATGGATGCAAATCGCTGTGGATAATCAAGTTGTAGTGGCGAAGACAGACTTTGATAAGTCGGATTCGCCACTACAACTTGATTAGCCGCTGCGCGATGCATTCAGGATTCGCCACTACATCACTGAACTTGGGTTAACGAAAGGTAAAGAGCATTTGAATGTGATGGGGGTAGCCTAAGATTTGACTGAATAGATGGGAAAGGTCCTGCTTGATTTTTTCAATGATTATCTTTTGGTCTTCAAAAGATACAGCCGGCAAACTCACTAAAATTTCCATCGCTTGTTTTTTAATTTTTAACTGATAGTCAACGATTTGATTAGGAAATTCCCTTTTGAAATAGTCATCCAAATACTGTTGGACAATTTTTGCATCAATTGAAACAACATTTGAATCCAGCTTAATTTGAATAGAGCGCATCTTCAAGCGCCTATACGCTGAGATCATCATTATACATCCCATCAATGCTAAAAAGCCTCCAAAGATGAGCCAAAGGTATTGTTTTCCAAGCATCCATGTGTTTAAAAGATTTTGAAAAGCAGTCGAATAGGGGAGAATGAGGTGAATGAATCCCAAAAGTAAAAGAAAAAGCCCAAAGCAAAATGTTAGAAAAAGGGAGGATAATCTCCTAAAATTCATTGGACTCTTCCTCTTCTAAATTTGATCCAATTAATTGAGAGGAAGCATTTGGGATGCTCTTTGCCTGTTCTTCTGTAATGACATTTTTAAAGACAACATGAACGGATGAGACATGCAAACCCGTCATTTTAGTAATTTCTTCAGCAATTTTGGATTGAATTTCTTCAGCTTTGTCAGGAATATTTATTCCGTACATAATATTTACTTCGACCCGAATATTAATCGATTGGTTTTTGTCATTTTGTTCTGCGTAAATTCCCTTAATCCCTTCTGAGCTTCTTCCCAATAAATCATCGATAAAATTTCCCTCTGTTAAAGTAATTCCATCGATTTGTGAAAGACATTGGAGGACAATGGATTGAAAAACCTTATTTTCGATATCGCGAATAAATAATGTTTCAGGAAGTTGGAATTCCTTGGTATCCACTTTATTTTTATCAACTTTTAATTTAGAATCAGCCATGATGAGTCTCCTAAGAAAGCTATTGTAAACGCGAGTTTTGGATAAGGAATGCAGCTCATTCGAGAGAGAGTTTCTTTCAGATTTAAAAATTTTTTCGAAGCCTACATCTATAATATACAGGCGAGAAAAAATTTTCAAAGCTGGAAGAAAAGATCCTCCAAGGAGACCATTCCTTATCCAAAACTCGCGTTTTTAAGAGTATCATTCAATCTTTTTATTTAAAAGGAAAAGCAAGTTCATGCCATCACAATCTCATTCTCACATGCTTTACAGCTTTATCATCCTGTTAATTGTCGGAAGCATGACAGCCTACTATGCCAATCGAAAAGGAAAAAACCCGCTCCTTTGGTTTGTTTTAGGAATGTTGATCGGCCTTTTTGCTCCCTTAATCCTTTTTTTTCTTCCAAGTAATAAACCTGAAGAAAAATTTCCAACGATGAGTGTCTCGAATCCGGATCCGAGTTTAGCACAACTCGCTTCTCCTTTGGAAATCCCGCCCTCCATTGAAGAAAATAAGCTTTGGTATTACCTCGACAAAGATCATCAACAAATGGGCCCGGTGAGCATCATAGCCCTCCGAGAACTTTGGAATCGAGGTCAACTTGAGCTTACCAGTTATGTTTGGAGCGAGGGAATGGATAATTGGGAAAGGGTGGATAATCTGCCCGATCTAAAAGCGGCTTTAAATAAGCTTTGACAAAAAATGGACGAACAACCATGGACATTAGACCTCTTGTTTGCAAGAATTGCTTGCCTTTTGTCCATGGCCGCTAGTCCATTTTTCTAAACCTTCCCTTTGCAAAAACCGCGTATGGCGCACTTGGGAAAAAATTGTAATTAGGTGGAATAAATAAAGAACGCTGAGAATCTCAGCATTCTTGACTTTGTAGAATTTACCAGCTTGAAATTTACCAGCTTGATTTGGTGACGCCTGGGATCATCCCCATGGAAGCCAATTCTCTAAATGTTAAACGTGAGAGTTTAAATTTTCTAAGAAAGCCTCTGGAACGTCCAGTCAATTGGCATCTGTTTCTTAATCGAATGGGTGATGAATCCCTTGGCATCTTATTGAGCGCGATGCGCGCTTCTTCTCTTTCTTCATCGCTAAGATTCATATTTGCAGCTTTCTTGCGAAGGTCTTGTCTTTTTTCCCACTTAAGGTTGACAATTCTTTCGCGGCGTTTTTGCTTTTCTACAGAAGATTTTTTTGCCATATTTGATTTTCCTTATTTTTTGCGGGCAGGGCCTTTCTGACGTTGTTTGCGATTTGGATCTTTCTTGTTAATAACATACAAACGTCCGGATCGGCGCACAAGTATATCGCCTTTAGAAGGATCCGCCTTAACCGAAGCTTTTACTTTCATGATAATTTCCTAATTCATTAAATGGAAGTAGCAGTATTTATAAAATAAAACATCATTTTCTTCAATCCCTATTTCTCCAATCTTGCATTTATTTCTTGGAAAATGTATTCTTCTTCATTATTCAATCTATAAATGAGGAATATAATCGTGAAACGTACATATCAACCTAGCAAACGCCGACGTTCTTCTGAACATGGTTTTTTAAAAAGAATGAGCACTGCAAGCGGACGTAAAATTATCAATCGCCGCCGAAGACATGGCCGTAAGCAACTAACGAGAGTTTAAAGGAATAAAAGGACAATAAGGACAATAAGAAAGTAACGAAAATTTTCACCTTATAACAGTATTGTCATAGAAATATTAAGGCGATAATTACATGTCGTTAATGTGTATATAGTCCTTAATGTCCTTAATGTCCTTAATGTCCATTGCCCCCTAAGCCCCCATTTCCTTCAATGAAAACATTTCCATTCAAACCTTCGATGAAAATGCCCTTGCGCAATCGCCCAAAGGGGTTAAAGCCATTAAAATTTGTCGGGGAATGGATTGTCGCTGACATTTATGTAAGAGGGGACCAGCCTTCACGCTTGGGGATCAAAGTGACAAAAAAATTTGGCAACTCTCCCAAAAGAAATCGATGCAAGCGATTAATAAGAGAAGCCTTTCGGCTTTCCTTTTCCTCCTTCAAAACTGGATTTGACGTTCTTCTTCGCCCCCGCTCGAAAGCTGCAGAGGCAAAGATGAGTGATATCCAAAATGAACTTTACTTTTTTATTTCCAACATTTCCTGATGTTTTGCGGAAAGTTGATACACATGCTTGATCGCTTGTATTAAAACTTTTTTATCTGCCAGATGTTTTTTCCAATTTTCTGGAAATTGATCTTGAAATCCTAAAAACACCCCGATAAGAGCTCCAGCTGCCGCTCCGTTCGTATCAGCATCGCCGCCTTCTTCTGCAAGTCTTTCGATAAGGGTTCTAAAGATTGCCGCTTGATTATCTTTTTGATATTGATCTGCGAGGCGTAAACAATAAAATGCCGATCCCATGCACTTAAACGTGTACCCAATTTTGTTCTGTTTTTCAGAATCATTCCAACCTTCATCCAGATCTAAACGTTCCCAATCCCCATGGAGATGGTTCAAAAATTCGGTTTTTACATTTTCAAAAACAATTTCTAGATTTGCCGTCTCTTCAGCAGAAAGAAGATTCTCTTCAGCTGCATTTTCAAGCTCTTGGCGTAAAACGGCAAGGCCGGTATCTTCTGCAGCTTTGAATATCTCTTCACAGCTACAGCCTCGTATAGCCAAGGCTATGGCTATATTGAAAGCAACACAAGAGGCAACGCAGCGCGGATCATAATGGGTGACCTTACAAGCCTCTGTAGAATACTTAACAACATCGTTTAGGGATCGATAGAAAATCATTCCAACAGGTGATGTTCGCATGAGGGCGCCATTAGCAGCCGGTCTCATGCTTAAAGGGGTCTCAGAGTGATGACTCCAAATCCTTTTTGAAGTTTGTATGGGATTTTTCAAGAATGTGGGTCTAGATAAGACAGCACCGACCAAAGCGCCCATCCCCATGCAATAGGGGTTGCTACGGCCTTGAAAAGGTTCTTCCTCTTTTAAACCATAATGAGCCCAGTTCAACAGTTCTTTTGCGAATAAGCTTGAAAATGCAAGAGCGTCTTCATCTTTAGGCATATCCAATTGCTTAAAAAGGGCTCTTAATAGGCTGAGCGCTTGATCCGTATCGTCAGTCCAACCATTCGTGACGAAGCGTTCAACATGGCCCCAATTGTAAGGGTTATATAGAAATCTTTTTGGTGCTTCATAGGGATTCAATTCGATGGGTTTCCCATTGATCAATTCGGTCGCTTCAGTTTTACTTGTAAATTCAGTAAAAAGACCAATGGCATCTCCTAAGGCTTGCCCCATCATCCCCCCGATTTGATGGTTCTTAATCACTCTTGGTTCAACAGCCGGGACAGGGTGGCATTTTTCAATGTCAGCAAGGAGTGTTTCAAGAATCGTCAATTTTTTTAAGGAAGCGGCCGTTTTTTCCTCTTCAATGAATGGCATAGAAATACATTCTTTCTTATTTGGCCAAATCGTGTCTAGAGCGAATTTAAGGCAAATTCCACTAATGCCTACTTTAGCAGCGGACCAAGGGTGTCCTTGAACCAATTGCCAAATACTACATACTAGAGTGGTCAAAGCAATGGCATTAATTGCAGTTATTTGACTTGAATGTTCGGCAGGTTTTGTAGTAAAGGTTGGAAGAGAGGTCTCGTTTTGTAGTATATTTTTAATAAATGTCGGCAATGGAAAATTCATGGTAACCTTTTTAAATTAATTAGTTAATAATTATAAAGATTTTAAATTAATTTATTATTAAATACAACAGAAACCGCTCGAACAACATCGAAAGTATTACCCAGTGGGCAAAGCTCGTAGTGCGCATCCATGAAGTGGATCCATTACTTTGTTTTTGCGGAACAAGAAATTTGATGAGCCCCTAAGACATCTCCCAACTAATTTATGGAACAGATGGATTTCCGGGAGGTATTGTTTATAATTTCTTCGGCTAATTTAATGTATGCAAATTTTAAATTGGATTCTATAGTTTTTCGTATATGGGAGGGGAGGTCTTTTTTCTGAAGAAGCTGAAGGCTTAGATCGCGGCATTCTTGAAAATCTCCTTTCCAATAAGCTGCAACTGAGCATTCAAGAGCTAAATCGTATTGATAGGGAGCCGTCTCCACGAATAATGTATCTTGCGGAAATGGAATGGTCATTCCTAAAGAGGCTGTTTCATAAGCTTGTTCAAACATGTTTAAACTACGATACAATTTTGCTAAAGCACATAAAGGTTCGGCTCTTGTAGGGCGATAGAAGAAAGCTGTATAGAAAGCTTCAATGACTATTTTGGGATCAGCATCAATAGTTTGGTTTAATTTTGCGATTTGATATAGACTATAATAGACTTCTTGATCCCAGCCCCCAGCTTCGGCTCTTTTTTTATAATTTTCTATAGCAAGTTCAAATTCCCCCGCATCGCGATAAGATTGCGCTAAGTAAAATCTATAACGGACATTATCTGGTTCTTCTTTTAAAGCTGCCTCTAATACACGTGCATCTTTTAAAAATTTTTGAAGATCGCTAGAACGATGTCCGTCTTTACCGGTTGTGCGATATATATTCACTAAAGACTCTACCGTTTTACAATCTGGTGAATATAAATACTCATGTAGAACACCGTACCATTTCCAATCAAGAATTGATTTTACTAAGGCAACTCGATCATATTGCAAATTTCCAAAGAGCATAGTCATATCATATCTGTCTTTTTCTAAGTTGGGCCAATAATAGTTATATGAATATTCTAACATTTCATCTGCATCTATAAATAATATATAATCTGCTTTACCTTTTGCCAATTCTAATGCCTCATTGCGGTTATAGGCAAAATTGATCCACTGGCTTTCATGTAATTCCCCAGGAATTTCTTTTAAATATTCTTTGATTATAGTTTGTGTACCATCATTAGATCCAGTATCAACAATGACCCAATAGTCAATAAGGGGTAGAACAGATGCTAAGCAACGTGTAATAACGTGACTTTCGTTTTTTACAATCATATTTAGACAGACTCTCTTTTTGTCTATTTTATTGGGAATATCATTCAATGAATCATCTGCAAACGCCTTAATTGGAATGATTTGATTGCAGGATGCAAATAAGATAAGTAGATAAGTGAATAATACTGTTTGAATTTTAGACATCTTAAACCCGGTTTATTTGTAAATATCGTCAATAATTGATGTTTTTCGTTCCTTACCCGTTAACAATCATCTTAGGAAAAATTTCAGTCCCTAAATTATTAAAGATCTGAATTAAGTATCTATAAAAAAAATTTACAAAAAAAATTTTTTTCTTTAAACACCTTTATTGCTGAACAAAATATTAAGGAAAAGGAACATGAAAAAATATTTAAAAAATACAGCAACTTTGCAAGCATTAAGCTTGTTAGTTTACGCTCCAATTTTGGAAGGAACTTCTTTACCAGATCTTTCAAATAAAGGCAAGGTTGCATTTGGTAATGAGATAGAGTTTTCAACTATCTCCCAAAAAGAAAAAATTGAAGAGTCGATCAAATTGGTTTCTTCAAGCTCAAAACAAATTGTTACCTATCCTGCTTTTGACGGCATTAATAGACGTATAGCAATTTCGGAAGTTTATGAAGATGGGGAATTGTCTCCAGAAATTTTCATCTCTCCTTCTGGAATGAATGCAGAAAATTTAAAGATATATACCGGGAAAGATGGCAATAGCATAGCTGCATGGGTGAATTATTCCAATGATTTGAAAGAGGTAAACGCACAAGCTATCAGCTTAAAAGATGGCGATGCTCTTTTTTCTGCTATAAATGCATATGAAGTTGATGTCAAATCATCAGATGATATTGTTATTTGGTCTAATGAAGCTAATCTTTTAAATGAAAATGTAGATTCGCATTCTATAGATCTATTGACAACTATTACTTCAAATCTAATCAATGAAAAGACAATTTCTAATGAAAATTTTCTGCCACTCATTTCTCATATTGATTTTTCCATTTGCGAAATTGATAAATACGAAATGTTGAGTGATTTAAATTTGAGAGAAGATTTAAATGAAATATTGGATGAGATTTTGGATGTTGAACAATTTTCTGTTCTTTCTAATAAAGAAATTAAAAAAAAGTTCAAAAAATTAAAACATAAAGTTAAAAATAGAAAAAAAGGAGCTTCTGGTCCTCGTGGACGAAGGGGATTACCAGGCGTTCAAGGTATGCCAGGAGCTATGGGTATACAAGGTACTCCTGGACCAACAGGAGCAACCGGTTTACCAGGACCTGAAGAAGAAGGCCCTACAGGCCCTACAGGTGAAGAAGGTCCAACTGGAGCAACAGGCGCTACTGGAGCAGGAGCAACAGGCGCTACTGGGGCAACAGGAGGCACCGGACCAACAGGAGGCACTGGGCCAACAGGAGCGACAGGACCAACAGGACCAACAGGACCAACAGGAGCAACAGGGTAAAACAATTTCTCTCGAGCAATCCAGGATTACTGGATTGCTCTTATAAATAATAAATTTAATTATTCTTTAATAAATTTTTGTGAATTTTAGTAGTTTGTTTTTAATTAATTTCCTGATTATCTTTAAGGAGTTTTATGTATTGTTTGTTGTTATATTTTATGTCTTTTTGTATTTTTTTAATTCAATCCATAGAAGGAAAGCTAAGGGATGAAGAAAGATACGGAGAAGAAATTAATAGTCGTTTTATTCTAACATCTGATTTAAAAATTAATTCATTAGTTGATATTCCTTTAAGATCTACTTGGTGGAGTCGAGGCCACGAATATGCATGGGCGGCACAATTTGCGGATGCAGACTTAATTGTACTGGATGCTGCATGTGGGATTAGCCATCCATTTAAATGGTATTTAGGTGAAGTTTCATTAGAAACTTGGGCCTGTGATACCGATCCTCGTATTTCTAAAATGAGTTCTATCATTAAAGAAACTTATGATGACCTCGGAAAAATTGCCTATACTACTCTTATTAATAATCCAATTCTTTACAATCAGGTAAAATTAATTAATGCATCAATATGTTCAATGCCAATTAATATGCCTCGATTTGACAGAATTTTTTGTATTTCTACATTTGAGCATCTCTCGCATAATGATCAAATAAAAGCCATTGCAGAATTTTCACGTCTTTTGACCCCAGATGGCCTTATAATTTTAACAGTAGATTATCCTGAAGTTGCTCCCGAAGTATTATTGGAGATTGCAAATTCAGTTGATTTGGTTCCAGCTGGAGAGGTTTTATTGGAACGGCCTTCTAATGACGTTTTAACAAATGGTTATTTATCAATTTACAGATGTGTATTAAGACATAAACAAAAAGAAAATTGATTTAATTATACAGAGACAATTCAATTTAAGATGTTTATTCTCTAATGACTATGTTCAAAATCTTGCTTATCCTGCCGCTTGCGATCATGCTTATCATGTTAATTTATTAAGGCTAGGTACTTATTTGCGTGATGAGCCATAATTAAAAAAAAAATTACGCGGCTCAAAATTCCAAAAACAGTTTCATTAAGACCTGTTCTTATTTATCAAGGTGAATTGTCAAAAGAAGTTTTTGAGAAATTATTTTTATATTGCTTATTAGTCTGTTGTATTTTTAGTTAGAAAGATAAATACAGCTTCTGTTTGCAGAGTGTATTTTTGAGGGATAATTTCATAACTATAGTCTGGGTACTTTGTAAGATAATCCAAGACATTTCGATGTTTAATTTCAGGATAGATTTGATTTTTAGCGTATAAAGTTGTATAAAGAATAACATAATGAGGTGAAAAAGAAAAAATATCACTAAGAACTTTTAAATAATCTTCTTCATCGATAATATGATAAAGAACATCAAGACAAACAACTAGATCAAAACATTTAAACCATTGATTAATAAAATATTTAGGTTCATAAAGCATAAAGCTTTTTGTTTTATCATTTTTAAATTTTTCTGCGCAATTTTTTATACTTGTACGTGAAACGTCGATACCGAGGTAGTATGGATATTCAATAAGTCCCAAGTTAAAGCCATCTCCACAACCAAACTCAATAACAGTTTGAATCTCTTTTTTTTTTAAGAAAATATTTATCGTATCAGCTTTAAATTGAGCTAATTGATTCCTAGAACCTAATCCAGAATTATTTCCTTCTGAGTACCATTTTTCCCACCATTCTTTGTAATCAAAAACGGAACTTTCTAATTGAAAACATAATATTAGAATAAAATTAACGAACAACAAATAGTTAAGTTTTTTTTTCATGCAATTAACCTTTGTTAAATTTTCAATAGGTTTTTTATTGATACGAATGCTTGCAGATTTTTAAATTTATTTCAATAATTTTATTTAAAACCATTGTTTCAGCAGCGGTTTTTACTGATCATTTTTTTTGGCGTAGAAAAGAGCATGGGCACGAGGAACAATTCTTCATCTATCTTTATATAAAAAAAGTGTATAATGTATCCTTTTTCTAAAGGAATAAATGATGGTGTCTGGGACTATTTGGTCAAATGGAATTGTGAATTTTAATATTTGTGAAGGGATACCGAGCATTAATTTAACGGATGCTAAACCTTGGCATAAAGCTACAGAGGAAGAAATTTTATCGTTAGAATCTACAAGCCTAAAAATGCCATACCTAATTCGAGAAGTGTCAGGCATTCCGGACCATGCGATTTGGTCATTGCGTAATCAGGAAATAGCTAAACTTATAATTATTTTTGGAAAGTCAAGTAGAAATGCGCCTTTATGTCTCGATGTAGCAAGAAAAGTTGCAATGATGCAGTTCGCCCTTCAAAAGGGAAGCTTTGAATTAATAAAAATTGACAATGAGACTATTGATGAATTAGCCACAAAAGCGCCGCTGATATTGGATGCACCGATTTATGATTGTTCAATAGATTTGAGGAAATATGGATGGAAAAATATTCCACAAGCTATCAGTCTCCTTCAAAAAAGTGTGGCTCTCCCAGAATTATGGGAAAATCTTTGTGATGCTGATGAAGGGGCAATGGACCCTGCTTGTAAGGTCTTTTGTCATCCATCTATTATTGAAAAGCAACACATTGTATCAACAAAAAATTTTCATGTGGTCACCAATGTGACTCCTTATGTTAATTTTCATGTAATGGTAATACCTAAAAAATGCATCAGAAAGTCAAATGAATATTCCAATGAGGAACTGTTAGAGAAAAATAAAATAATTCAGAGACTCACATCAATTTTTCTACACCGTTTTAAAGTTCCTATGGTTGGAGCATTGACAAGATTGGGTAGTTTGGGAGGACAAACACAACCGCATTTACATCATCATATTTTGGGTTTTGATCCAAAGAAGGAACACTTTTGGGTAAGGAATTGGACGGCTGAACTTTTGCAAAAAGAGGCCTATGATACCGTTTACTTAGAGTCAAATAAACATTTACAATGCATTATCCCCCCTCTTTTTAAGAGAGTTAAAGTTGTAGTTTTTGATTTAGCCTCAAATTTAATTCAAGAGAGAATTTTGCATTATATCCATAGCTTAAAACACCAAAATTATCGAATTGGTCTTTTGTCAAATACACATGCTACACATTATGTTTTCAATAAAGAGAAGGCATTGATAGATATTTTTGATTTTGAAATTAATTCTCACCAAACTTCTTTAACAACACTCAATAGAGAGATTTTTGAGAATATCTGCAGCTTAACAGGTTTAGAGCCTGCTGCACATCTTTTGATTGATGATGTTGAAGAAAATATAGATGCAGCACATGAAATTGGATTTCATGGCATTTTGTACAAAGAAGTTGTCATGACAATTGATAATATTGATGAATTGCTTAATAGCAATTCATTAGAAGATATCTAAAAACAACTGTGCGAATTGAAAAATGCTTAGAATCAAAAATCTAACAAAAATCGTTGCATCAAAAAGTGGAACTTCCGTTGCAAGAAAGCGCTAAACTGTCGTTTTAGATTTATTCAAAAATTTTTTGTAAATATTGTAGAAAAAAACATTTGATATTGGCAAAATCTCGAAATTTAGCCTGAATAGAATAACCTGAATTTTGAGTTTATTTCACCCAATTTTTGAAAAAGTTATTTAAATTAATTTTATTTCTGTGATTTCAAGAAAGAGTATTTTGTGTTTAAAAGGATAATTTTTTCGTTAAGTTTGTTGGTGGAATTGACTTTATTTGCTATTGGCAATGGACCGATTGTGCTCATTGTTGGTACCCGACCGGAAGCAATTAAAGTCATTCCTGTTTATCAAGTGCTAAAATCGGCAGGTTTGCCGGCGGTGCTTTGTTCTACAGGTCAACATAAAGAACTCCTAGATGATATTTGGGAAATTTTTAATATTAAGCCGGATTTCGATTTTAAGATTATGAAACATAGTCAAGATCTCTTTTATATCACTGAAGAGGTTATGAGAAAGTCACGCGATGTTTTTGAAAAAATTAAACCCTCACTAGTCATCGTTCAAGGAGATACAACAACAGCAATTAGTGCTGCGCTTTCTGCTTTTTATCTGCAAATTCCTGTTGGTCATATTGAAGCTGGTTTGAGAACTGGTAATATTTATGCCCCTTTTCCAGAAGAACTCAATCGCACGATTATTAGCCGCATTGCTGTTTTAAATTTTGCTCCAACTGAATTTGCTGCTTCAAAACTTCGAAATGAAGGAATAAAGGAAGATACAATTTATGTTACCGGAAATACAGTTGTAGATGCCCTTTACTTTATCCGTGACATGATTTCGCTGCGATTAATCAACCCTTCTCCAGCAATAGTCGATTTGATACAAAATATAAGGCGAGATCAAGGAGAAATCATGCTCTTAACTGCTCACCGAAGAGAGAGTTTTCAAAAAAGTCTTAAAAAAATTTTTACTGCTATAAAGTATTCTTTGATGCAACATCCAAGTCTTCATGTGATTTATCCCATGCATCCCAACCCCATCATAAGAAAAATATTTAATGAGGTGTTTATTGAACCAAATGAGCGAATCATTATCCTACAACCACTTCCTTATCAAGAACTAGTTTATTTATTAGATAGGGTTGATGGCGTTGCAACTGATTCTGGTGGAATACAAGAGGAGGCGATTAGTTTAAATAAAATGACTTTAGTGCTGAGAAATGAAACAGATCGTCCAGAAGGTGTTTTTACAGGAATAGCGACGCTTGTTGGTGATGATGAGGATAAAATTATTTCAGGGATCGAACAAATATTCAATATAAAGTCATCACAAATGCAAGGTTCACCCTATGGCGATGGAAATGCAAGTCAAAAAATCAAAGAAGTAATTCAAACTTTTTATGAAGGATTATAAAAGGAAATGAAAGTAAAATATTTGCTATTTTTATTTTGTTTAACAGCATTTTTGCCACTTTTTTCAGAGGGTAATAAAAGGGTATTAATTGGTTCACCTATTCGTCAAAAGCCTGCAATTTTGCATGAATTTCTCGAATCTTTAAAACGTCTTGAACAAGAAGGATATGAAGCTGATTATTTTTTTATTGATGATAATGATGTAGCTGATTCTACATATGAACTTATTGATTTTGCCGACCAATGTGATAAAAATTGCATCATTTTAAATCCCGAAGCACAAGTTGATAGAATTCCTTATACATGCAATGAAAATACACACTACTGGAGCGATGCTAACATTTGGAAAGTTGCAGCTTTTAAAGATACAATCATAGAACATGCGATTGACAAAGAATATGACTATTTATTTTTAATCGATTCAGACATTGTCCTTCACCCAAGAACTATTGTACAACTTATTGCAACAGAAAAAGATGTTGTTTCAAATATTTTTTGGACATCTTGGCAAAATGGTGCGATAGAACAACCTCAAGTATGGTTATTTGATGAATATACCCAATATCAGGTAATTCCAGGAAATACTATAACTGATGAAATCAAGCGTGAACAAGTGCTTGCGTTTTATCATCAATTAAGGGTGCCCGGCACATATGAAGTTGGAGGACTTGGGGCTTGTACATTGATTAGCCGCAATGCTTTAACAAAAGGGGCTCGATTTAAAAAAATTTCAAATCTTACTTTTTGGGGAGAAGATCGTCATTTTTGTATCCGCGCAGCAGCTTTGGGGCTTTCTCTTTTTGTAGATACCCATTTTCCGGCTTATCATATCTATCGCGAATCAAATTTAATTGGGGTTCCGGATTTTATAGCAAACTTTAAACCTCGTGTGACACTTTCGATGGTTGTAAAAAATGAAGCTGATCGATATTTAAGAGAGGTTCTTAGCCATGCCAAAGAATGCATTACTGATGCAGTGATCATTGATGATTGTAGCGAGGATAATACAATAGAAGTATGTAGGGAAATTCTAAAAGGAATTCCTTTAAAATTAATCCAAAACAATCAATCACTTTTCTCAAATGAAGTTAACCTAAGAAAACTCCAATTCGAAGAAACGCTAAAAACTAATCCGGATTGGATTTTGGTACTAGATGCTGATGAAATATTTGAAGAAAAATTTAAAAGTGAAATTCATAAATTGATATCTAATAAAAATGCGGAAGTTTATTGCTTTAGATTGTATGATTTTTGGGATCAAAACCATTATCGTGAAGATACATATTGGCGTGGACATTTAACATATCGTCCATTTCTATTGCGGAACAAATGCGATATAGAATGGACTTGGCTGGAATCGCCCCAACATTGTGGACGCCTACCTCAAAATATTATTTCTATTCCATGGATTCAATCTCACATGCGTTTGAAACATTTTGGATGGGCAAAAGAAGAAGATCGAATTGCAAAATATCAGCGTTATTTGGAATTAGATCCTGGATTTAAATATGGGTGGAAAGAACAATATGAGTCTATAAATGATAAAGAACCAAATCTTATTGAGTGGGTTGAATAGACATTTTGCATCATTCGCTTTGTTTGCTAAAATGAGAGATTTTTTGGATGGATTTATTGCCAAATTGTGAGAGCATATTGAGTTTAATATGGTCGAAAAATTTGGCAATAAAGAGGCCAAAAAGATCCATTTTAACAAGCAAATGGAATGATGCAAGATGTCTAATAAAGAGTGTGATTAAGGTAAAGCAATAAATTGAATGTCTATTTATCATGAGCTTAAATTATTAAATCTCAAACAGTCTGAAGCTGTTAAGAGTGTAGATGGTAGAATTCTCATCTTGGCTGGTGCTGGAAGCGGTAAAACCAAAGTGCTCACCTTGCGCATGGCCTATCTCATTAAAGAAAAAAATATTTCACCTAAAGCGATCCTTGGTCTCACCTTCACTAATAAAGCTGCGGCTGAAATGCGTCAACGCTTGGCCCATTTGATCGACGCTGAAGCTGCTAAACAGGTGACTTTGTCTACTTTTCATAGTTTTTGCATGCAGATTTTACGCCAAGAAATTCATCATCTTGGCTACACCAAAGAATTTAGCTTGTACGATGAACAAGATGTCCAACGGCTGATTCATCTGATTGTGAGAGATATTTTACAGCATGATGGCGAGCTTCCCTCTTTATCCTCGACACTTTCAGCTATTCAACGGGCGAGAAATCAGGGATTAACCCCTGAGCAGCTCAATGAAGAAAATTGGCATGATGGGTTTGCAAAAGAAGTGTATCGAAGACTTCAAGCGAGCATGAGGGCCTATAACGCGGTCGATTTTGATAATTTACTTGGATTGAGCGTCGAATTATTCGAAAAATTTCCCGCTGTTTTAGAGAGATTCCAAAATCGCTATCACTACATCATGATTGATGAATACCAAGATACGAATCCCATTCAATATCGCCTAGCTTCCCTATTAGCTTCAAAACATCAGAACTTATGCGTTGTCGGAGATGATGATCAATCCATTTATGGTTGGCGCGGCGCCGATTTAAAAAATATATTGCTCTTTGAACAAGCACAATTGATTAAACTTGAGCAGAATTACCGGTCGACGAATTCTATTTTAAAAGCGGCCAATGCTGTCATTCAGAATAATCAACAGAGACACCATAAATCGCTCTGGAGTGAAAAAGGAGAAGGAGAAGAGATAGAGGTTTTTCACGCGCCTAATGAACAAGATGAAGCAGAGGCCATTGTGAAAAGAATGGTTCAATTAAAAGAGACAAAGGGGCTGAAATGGCGCGACATGGCCATTCTTTATCGCTCAAACGCCTTATCAAGACAATTTGAAATCGCCTTAATGAGACAGACTTGGAGAAAAGGGGAGACCTGGGTGCAAGGAATTCCCTATGAAGTTGTCGGCGGGCAAGAATTTTATGAAAGAAGAGAGGTCAAGGACCTCTGCGCCTATCTTCGTTTAATCGTCAATCCAGCAGATGAGGAAGCGCTCCTTCGCATCGTCAATCAGCCACGCCGGGGGATTGGGGAAGAAACTTTAGATCGGTTAACCGAATTTAATAGAAAAAATCACCGCCCCCTTTGGGAAGTGCTCAGTGGAGTTGTGAGGCGCGACCAAGAATTAATGGATTTATGCCTCTGTGCGAAAGCCTTTCGGGGGATAGAGGATTTTGTGATGTCCATTGAAGAGGCAAAAGAAAAATTCGAACACTCTCCCATCGATGAAACTGTCAAATGGTTGATCGCAAGAATTGATTATCAAAGAGCGATTAAAGAAGAGGTGAAAAGTGAACAGATGCGCAATTTTAAAATGGAAAATGTGATGGAATTTGTGAATTCTTTTTCCGAAATTAAAAAAGGTGAAGGGGATTCTTTAGCTAACATTCTTGCAGATTTGGCTTTAAACCAGCAATTGTTACAAAAAAATAGAAACAAGGGAGGGGAAGACCGCGTGAATTTGATGACATTTCATGGGGCTAAAGGTTTGGAATTTCCCGCTTGTTTTCTTGTGGGTCTAGAAGATCACATTATCCCCCATGAGAAAAGCCTTAAGGAAACCGGTTTGGAAGAGGAGAGGCGCCTCATGTATGTCGCAATCACGAGAGCGCGTCAATATCTTACGCTAAGCATGGCTCAAAAAAGAAAAAGAATGGGCAAGGAAGAGCAGAGTCGTCCCTCGAGATTCCTACATGAAATCCCAAGGGAATTGCTTCGAATCACCGATTGGAAATTTTTTTAATTAAAGTAAGTTTAAAAAAGGATTTTTTGATGAATATTAGTAATTACTTTGAAACTATTGCACTTCCCAAAAGTCGTTTGAGTGGAGAACTCGTTGAGGAAGGTGATATTTTGGCAGGATC
The DNA here is from genome assembly GCA_025451995.1 of Parachlamydiaceae bacterium. Classification (GTDB taxonomy): domain Bacteria; phylum Chlamydiota; class Chlamydiia; order Chlamydiales; family Parachlamydiaceae; genus JANWJE01. The sequence continues at coordinate 23,626 of JANWJE010000060.1, forward strand.
TTATGTTGTAAAGGTAAAAATCGTAAAAACAAAGTTTCATTATCCGAATCTTAGAGAAGAAATAATTATTGATATTGCCAATAATCAAGTTGTTAGGGTGCGCGAAATGGTAGCTGATCATTTTTCATTTTATCTAACAACTAAAGAAAAAGAACAATTTTGTGAAAAAGTAAAAGATGACGACATCACCGGTGAACTAATCAGTAGATATGAAACGACTGCCGGTGATAGAAAAGTACATGTCTGTAGACTTACTATTAAACCAACAGTCGGTTCTTTGCCTAGAATTATCAAAAAAGTGAATGATCAATTTCCGGGAGCGACCGCTGAACCAGATTATATCACCCTGAGTTGCGCATAGGTTGATTGATCTTTTGCAACATCTCTTGAATATATGTTTGAGGGCCACCATCTCGATAATTTACCGTAAAAAGCATCTGTCCATTGGAATTGACCACTACAATGGTAGGAAATTGATTGACGCCATACCGATCCAACAGTGTTTTATAGGGAGATGCAGCGACTGCTGCTTCTGAATAATCGGGAAATTCTGCTTTCAAAAAAATAAACCGTTGGCTTAAGGCCCTTTCAAATTCCGGATGTCTCAAGACAGTTCTTTCCAATTTCATGCAAGCAGGACACCAATTGGTTCCCGTAAACAAAATGGCAATAGGTTTGGAAGTCGATTGAGAAAGAGAGACAGCGTCGGTATAACTGGTTATCCAGCGGATTCGCTCCATCGAATTTTGGTCGTAATACCCTGGTGAAGGCATGCCCACTTGAGCGTAGATCATCTTTGTGGACAATAAGCATGTCGCAAATAAAACAAATAATATTTTCATATAATACTCCATTTACCTAACTTTAGAGTATGCAAGCAGCCATTATTTGAAAAGTAAATTCAAATTCAGGCAAAATTTTAGGTAGAATGAATTTATAAACTTACCTTAGAATCATTGGCCAAATGAGAAATAATTATCCTCCCACTATTGTTATTCGGCATCGCCTCGAAAATTTAAAAAAATGTAGTTTAAGAGGGCTGGAAGGTAGAGAAGATTTTCAATTTATTACGTATCCTTATACGACTCTTCCGAATCTTAATTCCTACATCCTTTTATGTTTGGATGGGGCGCCTCTTAGCGAGGCTGATGCGCCGTATGGCTTGTTAATCCTCGATGCGACATGGAGATATGCAGCTAAAATGCTTAAACCTTTTGAAAATCACCCACAACTCATCTATCGAAGCTTGCCGGCGCATTATCGAACAGCCTATCCCCGTAGGCAGGAGGATTGTCCGGATCCCAGTCGAGGTCTCGCTTCCATAGAGGCTATTTTTCTAAGTTATCGTCTCTTAGGGAGAAAAACAGCTGGGCTTTTAGATAATTATTACTGGAAAGAGCAGTTTTTAAACGTTAATAATCAAATTAATAGTTGACTTTTAACATCGTTTTTTAATAAAATTGTTTTACTAGTTATAATTGGTTTAGTTAATTATGGAAGAATTTTTTCAGCGAGTGGATCTTTTCGAACATTTACTATGGACATATTTGGGTGTTCCCATTGTCATTTTTCTCGGTCTTTTCCTTTCTTTTAAGTCTCATTTTTTTCAAGTCCGCCATCTGCCCACTGTTTTTAAAACCTTTATTTCTTTTTTTAAAGTAAAAAGTTCAAGTGAGGACAGGGGGGTTCACCCGCTTAAAGCATTTTTTGCAGCTGTGGGAGGGTGTGTAGGCATTGGAAATATTGTAGGGATCTGCACAGCAGTTCAATTGGGTGGACCTGGAGCTTTATTTTGGATATGGATGACTGCCATCGTTGGGATGATTATTAAATATTCAGAAGTTTTTTTAGGCTTTCGCTACCGAGTTCCCAATGGCAAGGGGGGCTATAATGGCGGCCCGATGTACTTTCTTGCCGCTGCTTTTAAAAATAGCTGGATTCCTCAAATTGTCTGTTTTCTCCTCTGCATCTATGGAGTGGAGGTGTATCAATTTAGCGTCATCACTCACAGCATTTCTACAAACTGGGGATTAAATTCTTACTTGGTGATTGGACTCCTCCTCGTCTTAGTGATTTTTGCGGGAAGTGGAGGGGTGAAAAGAGTCGGAAATATTTCGAGCAAGAGTTTGCCTGTATTTGTTTTTATCTATGTCAGTATGGGCCTTTGGGTGCTTGTCAATCATTTGACTATCCTCCCGGAATTATTTTCACAAATTATCACTTCAGCCTTTACAGGGCATGCAGCTTTTGGCGGTTTCGCAGGGGCCGGAATCATGGCGACAATGTCTTATGGTATCCGTAGAGGGTGCTATACAGGGGATATTGGCGTTGGGTATGCCTCTGTCATTCATAGCGAAAGCAGTGCGCAGGTGCCGGAAAAGCAAGCCTCTTTAGCTATTTTTGATATTTTTTTAGACACGTTTATTGTTTGCACCACAACTTTGCTGATCATTTTAGCGACAGATATATGGCACGAGCCAATGGAAGCTGGAATGTTGGTTCAAACGGCCTTAGGGGAGTATTTTCCATATATGCATTTTTTTATGCCCATATTTCTCTTCATGCTTGGGTATAATACGATCAATGCTTACTTTTGCGTAGGACTCAAATGTGCTGAGCATCTTGCTCCTCGATGGGGCCGCACTGCCTATTTTGCTTATGCAGTGGTGGCACTCATTCTCTTTAGTTTCACGGGAACGGCTCAAGCGCAATCGGTGATGGCTATTGCCGGGGTTTCTCTTTTGATTATCAATGGAACCGGAATATTTATGCTTCGAAATGAAATCTCATTTCAACTCACAGCGGAAAGTAAGCAGCAGCCCGTCCTTTCTCAGGTTTCGTTAGAGCAAATATGAATCCCATCGGAAATACTTATTACGAAACAAATGTTGATCAAACCGATTGGTTTTCAAAAAATGACATTCGAATGATTTGTATTGCACTTCCCCTGTTTGCATTCATTGGATCTTTGATTTATCGCGCTTGCCTCAATCAAAAAAAAACAAAAAAACTAGATTTTAAAGAGAATTGGGTAGCTTCTCATACAAGAGATATTCATGATGAATTGTATGATTTAACAAGGCTAAAAGAACAAGAAGTAAAGATTGAATATATTACCGTTTTCCGGTAAAGTAAAAAAGATCCTACGGGGATGTTTACTTGATTAAATCTTTTAAAAATAAGTGTACTGAAGATATCTATAATGGGCACAATACAAAAAATAGCCGTATTCTTCCTATTCACTTACATGAAAGCGCGTTTGAAAAGCTTGATATGATTAACTCTTCTACAACACTTGATGATTTAAAGATTCCACCAGGAAATAGACTTGAATTGCTAAAAGGAAATTTGAAGGGGAAATACAGTATTCGCATCAATAACCAATGGCGAATCGTTTTTTTCTGGAAAAATGGACATGCTGAAGAAGTTGAAATAATCGATTATCATTAAAAAAAAAGAGTACATATGCTTCCAAAAAAAAGGAGACCCACACATCCCGGAAAAATTCTTTTAAATCATTTCTTAAAGCCTTTAAAAATTTCACAATCTATGTTTGCAAAGCATCTTGGTGGCACTTGGACAGTCAGTAAAATTAATGAAATTATTAAAGGAAAACGGGGTGTTACTGAACAAACAGCATTAGATTTCGCTGACGCACTCGGCACCTCACCTCAATTCTGGCTTAATCTTCAAATCAATTATAATTTATGGGAAGCGATGAAGAACCATATAGATATTGAACCGATTCAGATTGCGATTTAACCTAAAAACGGCAGTTCAAGATGCTAAAGCGATGCAAGATTTTGATTCAGAATCGCTTTTGATGGGGGCTGAACATTCCCAAAAGGTGAAGGCAGCCCTCATCAAAAGCGATTATGGATCAAAAGATTACGTCGATTTAGCGTCTTCAACTGCCGTTTTTAGGTTTAACCTGAGTAATCTTTTTGAGAAAAAAGGAGCTGAGCGAGGTATCCTTTGTTGGCGTACATGTAATCAAAGCCTGAAATGACGGTATAAGCTGCGGTAATAGACATGATGATCATGCATGTATTTTGGAGTGTAGTTTCGGTGATGTCTCCCGTTGAAAAAGGAATGAGAAGGGCTATGATGACAAACGCGGAAACCGCCTGCATGATTGCTTTTATTTTTCCGCTGGACCTAGCAGCTAAGGCGTATCCTTTAAGGGCGCAAATTGTCCTTAGTGTGCTGATGGCTAATTCTCGATAGAGTAAAATAAATATAAAAATCAAGGGGAGTCGAATAGGGGGGAGTGTAAATGTTAAAAAAACAGAAGTATGATAAATGGTATCTGCCATGGGGTCTAGTATTTTACCTAAATCGGTGACCGCATTCAATTTTCTTGCTAAATACCCATCAAAAATATCTGTCATCTCTGCAAATGCAATCATGCACAGAAGAATGGTCGGGAGTAAAATAGAATTAAAATAGTTATGTTGATATTCGAGATAAATAAATAAAAATATGGGACTAATGCAAATGCGAAGGATAGTAAGAAAATTTGCTAAAGTCAAGGCCCCTCCAAAATACGAGCTCTATTTTTGGCTTTTTTGGATTTCTTTGTAAATATTTAAATACTCATCGGAAGGGTGATTCCAACTAAAATCCATTTTCATCCCTTGCAACATAATGTTTCTCCATCTTTCCAAATCTTCGAACCAGCAATGAATCGCCCGATCTAAAGCAGAATCAATTCCTTCGGCATTCGGATGATCAAAAGTATAACCATTTGTCTCTTCGAAAGGTTTTCCTGAATAATCGACATCGAAGACTGTATCTGCCAATCCTCCAGTTCTTCTGACAATGGGGACAGTGCCATACTTTAAAGCAATCAATTGGGTTAATCCGCACGGTTCAAAAATTGAGGGGACGATAAAAACATCGCATCCCGCGTAAATGAGATGGGCCAATTCTTCTTGGTGGTGAAGAATCAAACTAATGTGGGGATGGTCGGTATATTGGTGTTTTAATCGATGAAACTCTGCGCTGATGCTAGGGATTGGACTGCTTCCTAGCAAAATAAATTGCCCTCTTTTATCCACAATATGCTTGATGACATGTTTAATGAGATCTATCCCTTTTTGAGGAACTAGGCGAGCGATACAACCAACTATCGGACGATGATCCTCAGCTAAATCTAATTTTTCCCTTAAAATTTTTTTTATGAAACCTTTTTTATCTAAAGTATTTCGATCTTTTTTATTCGCCGGAAGCTCTCTTGGTGAGAAATGGGTGGGTAAGAAACGATCAATTTCAGGATTCCAATAGGAATAATCGACTCCATTGAGAACACCCTTAAATTTTTCTCTATTTTGTAACAAGGTCGATTCAAGCCCTCGGCCACCTTCAGGTTCTAGGACTTCTCTAGCATAGTTGGGGGAGACCGTAGTGATGAAATCGGAATACACAATCCCGGCTTTAAGTAGATTGATGAGATTGGGGTATAGGTTGTCTTGCATTTTATTTGGCTTTAAGTAGACCTCGCCATCTAAACCGATATGATTTAAGTCCGATGGGGAACATTTTCCCTGATATTCCATATTATGAATGGTAAACACAATCCGCGGTTTTGTGAGTCCCAGTTTTCGATACATATCGACATAGAGGGGTGCAATGATGGCCGTTTCCCAATCGTGGAGGTGGATGATATCCGGATTAAGAGGCTTTTTGAAGATAAATTCTATCGCCGTGCGAGAGAAATAATTAAAGCGATCGATATCATCGTCACAGCCATAAAAACAACCGCGATTAAAGAAAAAATGAGGGTGATGGGGATCGATAAAATACACTTTTATATTTTCAACCCAACCCATCCATATCGTGTTTGGATACCATTCTCCCTTATAAAAAGACATGAGATCTTTTGAGTCGATTGTCATATCTCGAATTTGCTCACTATCCATGCAATCGTATTTAGGGATAATAATATCGACATCATGACCTTTCCAAGAGAGTTCTCTAGAGAGTCCTAAAACAACATCGGCCAATCCTCCCACTTTTGCAAGCGGGGCTAATTCAGAAGCAATGTGTATAATGTGCATTTGCGGTTCTCCATGATCAATCCAAATTACAATACAAAAAAAGAAATTTCTATTCGCTAAAAACTTCATTCTTGCAAAAAAAAAAGACAATCTTTAGCATATTGTCTTTCATTTCGAAACTCGGCAATGAGTTTCTACGATTGGGGTGTAGCCAAGCGGTAAGGCAGCGGTTTTTGGTACCGTCACGCGGAGGTTCGAATCCTTCCACCCCAATGCTTCTTATTCATAATCTTAATCTTAATCATGCTATTGCTTTTCTTCCAATTCTCATGGTTCGAGACTCTTGCGGTTAAGAGATAATTGCACAAGTGGGGGGGGGAGACTAAGACTAAGATTAAGATGGTAGGGGACTTTAGCGATTTTAGACTAGTCTTTTGACCTTAAGGTCCCTTTCTTTTTCCAACTTTCAGTCGGAATGACTGTTATAATCAAAAAAATATATTATTTATTTCTTTATTGTGTTAGATTATTCATTTTAGTTTGATAAATTTAGGTATTAGTAATGCAACAATTAGATAATTTTATAATTAGTCAATTTCCCCAAGTGCTATCCCGGGATTTCTTTTCAGAGAGAAAGAAAGAAATACAAGAAATAACATCTGAGTTTTTTAAAACTATCCCAACCATTCAAGTCACGCGCACATCGGAGTTTTATCATCCATTTTATAATAAATCTTCTGAAGAGTTCAATGATACGGCTTTTATGCAGGCGGTGATAGAATCACTTGCATTGCCGATTAGTGGAAAATCCAACGACGATGTTTTTATTTCCGTTTGGGGCGACGGTTATAATTATCACAATCAACATGAAAGCCAAAACAAGAAAAAATCGGAAATTTTTCATGTTTTGTTTAATGCTGCACTCTTTGGAGCCACACGCCTAGGGAATTGCGATAGACGAACTTCCTTCGCCGCTTTACAAATATTTAAGTTAATCCATAATAAAAATTTTAATTGCACTTGGATTCCTGAAATGAAAGTTGCAGTTCGATCCCTCACGGAAGTTAATCATTTTGTAATGCTTTTAAAAACAAATGCCGAAGAAATGATCTGTTGCCCATTAACAAATCCCGAGATTGTTTTTGATCAAGCCACTTATATGAAAAAAATCATCTCTTTATTTCAGAGAGTTCTTCGCCCGGCGCTACCTCTCAATTTGACGATTTCACAACAACTATTGGATGAATTTGAAACTGCTAAGGTGAAAGTGTTAAATTATTTAGAAAAAGAAATCATGCATTTGACAAAAGATGATTTGGAATCAAAAATGTTAACTTACAATCCTAGCTTATACTTTATGTTTATTACTGATCTTAAGGATCAACGAAAATTCTTAAAAATAAAGTCTATACTGTTCAATCAATTGGAAGGTGGTTAGACCGAAACGGTTTGGCTTCTTTAAAATCTTTGACTTAAATCATTGCCTTATCTACAATGATTCTAATTTTTGAGGCTATTTTCGTATGGCCCAAATCTTCTCGTTGATCGCTTTAAGCAATCAACATCGCCAGGAGAAGAATTCAAAAGTCTAAGAAAATTCATTTTCTTTTCACTCTATAATTCTCCTAGCATAAGTGTATGAACAAGTGTATGAAAAATGTTTCTTTTTGAAACGTTGTTTAAATTAGAACTTTATCCCTTTTGGAGAGATACATGAAACTTCAAACGATAAAAAGAACAGATGCAAAAAGTGAAGTTAAAAAGCTTCGCAGAGAAGGATTTATTCCGGCTGTTCTTTATGTTAAAGGTAAGAGCGGTGAAATTTTGGCCATTCAAGCAAACGAGTTTCAAGCTTTTTTGCGTCAAGTGAAATCAGGACATCTTCCGACAACCATTTTTAGCTTAGTTGACGAGAATGGAAAAGAGAAAAAAGTGGTTATTAAAGATATTCAATATAATATCACCACTTACGCAGTCACTCATTTGGATTTTGAAGAATTGGTCAAAGATCATAAAATCAACGTCAAAATTCCTATTGAATGCATCGGGACTGCCGACTGCGTTGGGATTAAACTCGGTGGAGTCTTGCGACAGCCGATTCGCCATGTACGTGTTCGCTGCCTCCCAAAAGATCTTCCCTCTTTTTTCGAATTAGATGTCAAGGAATTGGGTTTAAGGCAGTCTAAAAGATTACGCGATCTTCAAATCCCTACGACGGTTCGCCCTCTTGTGGATATGAATGAAGTTGTCGCTGTAATAGTCAAGCGATAATGATTGAAGATGAGCGTGCAACCCTTTATATTTATTGGTCTTGGCAATCCAGGAGCACAGTATGCAATGACCCGTCATAATTTGGGTTATTTAGTCGTAGAGGCGTTTGCATCTCAACTTGGTTGGTCTTTGAAAGAAGAGAGCCAATTTAATGCGAAGGTAGCCAAAGGAGTTGTTGAGCAACAAGCGGTTCATTTGCTTTTGCCATTAACATATATGAACCTGAGTGGACAAGCGGTGAGGCGGTATTTAGACTATTTTAAAATCGCCGTCAATCAAGTGCTCATTATCATGGATGACATCGCCCTTCCGTTCGGGGAGCTTAAGCTTCGCGCCATGGGAACTAGCGGTGGGCATAATGGGTTAAAGAGCATTGAAACATCGCTTGGAACATCCCATTATAAAAGACTTCGAATGGGCATAGGGCACCCGGGTGAAAAAATGTTGGCTTCTTATGTATTAGAATCATTTAGTTTAATTGAGCAGCAATCATTATCACAATTTATTGGTTCTGGTGTGAGTGTGATGAGGAGATTATTAACAGAAAGCTTCACTCAAGTGATGAATCAGGTCAATACAAGTGTCAACCAGACACTAAAAAAAACAAAATCCCCTGTCATAGGGCTAGGAGAATAATAGCATGAATCAAAACAGACAAAGTCTTTACGAAGGAATGTATGTCATTAGCGCAACATTGAGCGATGATGCTCGGAATAAAGCGCTTGATCGCATTCAAACAGGAATTACAAGTCGCGGCGGAGAGATTAAGAAAATTCATGAACAAGGGCGTCGCCGTCTTGCTTATGAAATCGAAGGCCATCGCGAAGGATATTATTATATCGTCTACTTTACAGCTCCAACAAGTTCCATTAACGAACTTTGGCAAGAATATCACTTGAATGAAGATCTCGTTCGTTTTATCACCCTCCGTGCAGATAAGGTGATGGATAAAATTGAATTCAAAGTTTTAGAAGAGCAGCAATAAAGGAGTCCTATAATGATGCAAAGAAAACCAAGATACAATCCAGAACAAGCAGATATGCGCTCTAAAAAGAGAAAGCGCTGCCCTTTTACTGCTGCTGGAATCAGAGAAATCGATTACAAAGATATCGATACTTTAATTAAGTTTATCACAGAACGTGGAAAGATTTTACCGAGAAGAATCACAGGCGTTTCTGCTTACCATCAAAAAAAATTGACAGCCGCAATTAAGCGGGCGCGCCATATGGCTTTATTGCCATTTGTTGCTGAAGTATAAGAAAGGAGAAAGACGATGGCAACAAAACTATTATTGATTGAAGACGTAGAATCTTTAGGGCGAAGCGGTGAAGTCGTGAATGTTAAACCAGGTTACGCCCGTAACTTTTTGCTTCCTCAAGGATTAGCAGTCGTAGCAGATACGCATGCACTTCGTAGACAAGACAAGTTGAAAGAAGAGCGTCAAAAAAAGGCTGCTGAAGACAAGCAAGAATCTGAAGGGATTGCAGGCCAGTTGGAAGGAATTACTCTTACAACGGTTGTTAAAGTGGACCATGAAGGGCATATGTATGGTTCTGTCACGGCACACGAAATCGTTCATCTTCTCCAAGAACAAAAAAATATCGTTTTGGAAAAGAAGAATGTTCAGATCAAGCATCCAATTAAAACAACCGGAACCCATTCAATTCCTGTTAAATTGAAAGAAGGCGTTTCGGCGACATTTAATTTGGAAGTCACTTCTGAAGAAGAAAAGAAGTAAAGAACAAAGAGTTCAACGCAAGCAAAGGCGCAAAGATGCAAAGGGTAGAGACAGGACCATAAAACGTCTCTTCTGCAATGATCTCTTTGCGTCTTTGCATTATACCTCTCGTGATTGAAAATTTTGTCTTATTCAGAAAATTCTATCCCAAAGCAAAAATTAACGATGGTAATGATATAACGATATAATGATTGAGCAAAAAAGGCTGTGTTTTAAAACAAAACGCCCTCGATTGAGTGTGTTGATGCCCTTTGAAAAAAGCAGTAAATACACTATATGAACCTGCTTGCTTGCTTTTTTCAAAGGGCATCAACACACTCAATCGAGGAATTTTCCTGCTTTGAGCTTTGCTCAAATCAGGAAGAGTTTATAGTGCTATCCTTATATCGTTATATCATTACCATCGTTAATCTGGCTGTGAGATAAAATCTTGTTACTGCCATAGTTTTTGGCAAACTTTTGAGTTTTCTTGGATATAAATATCTATGAGCATGCTATCTCTTTTTTCACCTGCTAAAATTAATTTATTCTTGAGAGTCGTTTCAAAAAGGCCGGATGGATATCATAATCTATCCTCTCTTTTTCAAACCATCGATCTTGGCGATACATTAAATTTTACCCTTTCAACAACCGATGATCATCTCACTTGCAACACTCCTAAGGTGCCTATCGATGCATCCAATCTCATTTTAAAAGCCACCTCCCTTTTTCGCCATAAAACCGGATTAAATTCCTCTTTCAATATCCATTTAGAAAAAAACATCCCCATGCAAGCGGGTTTGGGCGGGGGAAGCAGCAATGCAGCAACCACTTTATGGGCGTGCAACCAATTAACTCATGCAAACATTTCTGTTGAAGTTCTGCAAGAATGGGGCCTAGAATTGGGGTCGGATGTCCCCTTCTTTTTTTCACAAGGCACAGCACATTGCACGAGCAGGGGAGAAGTGGTACAACCGATAGAAAGTTATTCTCCCGATCGGGTGTTCATTGTCAAACCACATCAAGGGTTGTCTACACCGGAGGTCTTTCGCCGTTTAAAGCTTGAAAGTCCTCTAGAAAATGCCGAAAAAATTGATTTAGAGGCGACTCAAAATCAATCGTATCATTATTTCAACGATTTAGAAAAACCGGCCTTTGAAATTTTACCGGAACTCAGAAGTTTAAAAAATTTTTTATTGAATCAAGGATTTGATGCAGTTCTCATGTCTGGCTCGGGTTCCGCTTTCTTTTGTTTGGGGGCTGGAACATTAGAAAAAATTCCCCACACAACTCTCTTTGAATCAAAATTTATCAAGAGAAACCCCTTTGAATGGTATCTCGAATCACTTAACTAGGTTCTGGGTAGATATTATCCGGACTATTGAATGACACCTCCGTATTCCCATCAAGATCCGGAATATAAGCCGGGTTTGAACTGGCATCATTATATATACCCCCTCCTTCGCCTCCGTCTTCATTTGCCTGATTGTAAATAATTTGGGTAAAATTTGTAATGGAAATGGTACTAGCAGTTGTGTTATATAAGCCGCCCCCATTGCTATTGGAAGCGGAAGTCGTATTGTAAGAAATTGAGCTATTATCAATATTTAGAGTAGATTGATTAGAAACAATCCCTCCTCCATCGCTCGTCACTTGATTGCCAATGATATTTGTTTGTTCGCCAATTGTACATGTACTTCCAAGGCAAAAAATTCCTCCGCCAGTTGCTGCTTGATTGTATAAAATTTGCGAGGCATTGATCACTGCATTGCAAGATAGAATCGCAATTCCTCCCCCGGTGCCTGACGCGTAACAATTTTTAACAGTTGATTGTGATAGGTTTAGGTTCGCATATGCAGCTAAAATTCCCGCTCCGTTTCCTCCAAGGAGGTCGACAGAGGCACATCCACTGTCGCTGATGCTATTCGCCGAGGCGCAACCATTCACAATGACCAAACCCATTAGATTAACATCGATTCGATGACTTTGCGATCCTTGAATATACAAAACTCTATACCCATGTCCATCGAGTATGGGAAGTGTCGAATTGGCATTTTCTAAATTGAGAGATTTTTGAATTGTAAATGGTCCTTGAAATGTTCCCGTAAGTATTAAAGTGTCCCCCGGATTAGCTTGATCGATGGCATCCTGTAAATTAGTATATACTGCTTCCAGCTGAATCTTGGAATTTTGGGCTGCTTCAAAGCCCCGGGGTTGAGAGATCGCAAGAGGCATTGTATTGATTTAATACTATGCCTCTTGCGATCTCTCAACCGCGGGAGCTTTCAAGCTAGCCCAAAATTCCAATATTCAAC
>JANWJE010000061.1 GCA_025451995.1 Parachlamydiaceae bacterium
CATTGTAAGCTCCGTGTTGTGTCAGAAGCTCACGGGCTTACAACTTTTTTATCTATTTCTCAAGATTTTTCTAGACAGCAGCTTCTTTTTCTTTTTCGGCCGAAGGCCGACTTATCCTACAAGGCCATCTCCTGGTCCTAACGCCGATTTAATGTTAAAAAATCACATCTCTTCATGAAAACAATTAAATAAAAAAATTGAATTCTTTGCATTCTTAATTTTTTAGACATTGTTGCATAAAAACCAACGAACCAGTGAGAGGCTGTGAAAAAATTAACGATGGCATTTGCTTAATTTAAAGCCGCTTTTATTCAATCGTTAAATCTTTAAATCATTACTATCGTTGATTTTTCTGACCTCCTATTGACCCTTTCCATTGTTTGAAAGCTACCCGGAAAACCTTCAATGTCTATCGAAGGAAACCACATTTTAAATTGGCCGAGAGCTTGCTCGAAAAACATCTCTTCCCCATAGATGATGTTACAATTCAGTTCTTTTGCTTTTATTAAAAAAAGAGTTTCTCTTGGGCGTGTATTGATATCCATCACCAATGCACCGGGCAATATATTTTTTGGATCAATGGGTAAAGGAAGAGGGGTGCAGTTAATGAGAATATCATACCCCTCTTTTGCACAATCTGACATTTCATGGAAATCTTTTGCATTGCACTTAAAACGGTCTGCCAATGCTTTTGCTTTTGCATAATTGCGATTGACAATTGTGAGCTTGGCTCCCCTTTTGACCACCTCATAAGCAATTGCTTTGGCTGCACCACCCGCTCCTATCAAAACCACTCTTTTTTCTTTCACTGCCATTTTATTTTCAATTGCATTTAAGGCGCCAAAACAATCAGTATTGTAGCCAAGCACTTGCCCCTCCTTAAATAGCAAAGTATTGACTGCGCCAATCTCTTTTGCAATGGGATCAATCACATCTAGAAAAGGAAGAATGCACTCTTTTAAAGGCATTGTCACACTTAAACCACAAAAGGGTAAATCTTTAAAGAAGCCTAAACACTCTTGAAGTTCAAAGGGCTTTACAACCATTTTTATATAAAAAGCATCGATATTTAATTTCTTCAAAAGAAAATTATGTGTTAGATGGCTAATGCTTTGTTCGACGGGATCTCCTATCAATCCATAAATCTTTTTGTTAGCGCTTAAATCTTTATACCGGTAGCGATTGATGAGAATAGGGGCTGGGATTTGACCCGGAGCACTCTGTCTATCGTCATCTAAACTCGCATAAGTAAAATCGGATAAAATCCTGCTGATTTCCCCATCTTTTCCCATACTAATTGCGATAAGATGACTCCCTTTATTTTTTGCCCAAGAGATGAGGCGCAACGTCTCACTTAAATGATTCGCCTTAACAGCGATTTTATATGCAAACGCATTCATTTTTTTTTTCATCTCTTGATAAAGACTTTCTAAATCCTCAGGCATTTTTTCAAAATTATGAGATGAAAGGATGACTCTAGTTTGTGGAAAATCTTTTAAGAATTGCTCGAGAAAAGATTGATCAATAGAAGATTCTAAATCAAAGAAATCGGGATCCAATTGAGCTAAAAAATCAATGTCTTTCAATCTATTTTCTTCTGAATGACAATAATGTCCCCCTTCTGCACGACTCCGCAAAGTAAAAATTTTTGGAATACTAAATGTTGAGCAAAGGGCTTTGATCTTTTCTATATCCACAGATTCAAAACAATCTAGCCGCAATTCAATCCAATCCGCCCATTGAATCGCTTGTTGGATTTGCTCTTGAGCCTCTTGGTAGGTTGGCCCATTAATTGGAATGCAAATCATTTAATAAACCTCTTGCATAATCAAGAGGTCTATTCTCCCCAAAGATCGGATTAAAATTTCTTTCGGAATGGGAATACAATAATTGTCTATATGCTCCATAGCGTTTCCTATTGATTGGAGCGTCACGAATCTTGGCATTCCCCCCTTTGATTTCTTGTCAAATGCCATGGCTTGCATGAGCATTTCTAGAGAATAACGGCGGGGCACCTTCAAGGAGAATCGAAAGCTCTTAAGCAGGTTTCTAAGGCGGCTTAAGGAGTCTTCGGCGAGAAAGCCTAATTGTGTGGAAATCTCGCTTTCCACCATCATTCCAATCGCAACTGCTTCTCCGTGACTTAAGGAATAGTTTGTTAGCACTTCCAATGCATGACCCACCGTGTGGCCAAAACTCAATACTCGCCTTTTTGAATGCTCTCTTTCATCCTCTTCAACAATCGATTGTTTGATGCGGCAGCTTTTGGAAATGGCTTTAACAATAATTGACGATTTCAAATCAAGAATTTCATCGACATGTTTTTCTAAAAATAAAAAATAGTCGTCATCTGCAATGAGAGCATGTTTTATCATCTCAGCACATCCATTGACAACTTCATGTGGAGGCAATGTTTTAAGATACAAAGGGTCGATTAAGACCTTTTTTGGCTGATAGATGGTACCCACAAGATTTTTTCCATGCGGCACATTGACACCCGTTTTTCCTCCAATACTGGCATCGACCATTCCAAGAAGAGAGGTTGGAATTGCCACATAGGAAACACCTCTGCAAAACGTGGATGCGAGAAAGCCGGCTATATCTGTAACGACCCCTCCCCCTAAGCCAATGATGCAAGTGTCTCTGCCAAATCCCCTTTCAAAAAGCTGATTCTCTAAATCTTCTTTCGTTTGCCGTGTTTTGTAGATTTCGCCCGGAGGAAAATCGAATAACTCTACTTTTGAAGAAAAACCCTTCAAAAAATAAACCATCTCCTGGCCATACAGAGAAGCGACCTTCTGATCTGTAATGATAGCAAATCGAGAGGCAAGAGTTGAAAAAAAAGGAGCTTGCTGCGCTAGAATTGCATCACCGATGACAACTTCACATGAAAATAACTTCATCGTTTTGCTGACCGATTGAGTAAAAGACAATCAGCGAGAACTAAAGCGACCATTGCTTCCACAACCGGCACTGCTCGAATCGCCACGCAAGGGTCATGCCTTGAACCGGATGGAAGATTAAATGCCATTTTTTCTTTATCCAAAGATAGGGTTTTTTGCGCGCATTGAATACTCGATGTTGGCTTAAAAGCGACTCTCCCAACAATTGGCATTCCTGTCGAAATCCCCCCTAATATTCCTCCAGCATAATTACTCGCAGTTTCTACTTTCCCCGATTGAAGGATAAAAGGGTCGTTATGTTCAGAACCTTTCATTGAAACGCAATCAAAACCGGATCCGATTTCAAATCCTTTGGAAGCCGGCAAGCTCATCATGGCAAAGGCTAGCTTTGCATCCAACTTATCATAGATAGGCTCCCCCAACCCCGGAGGAACAGAAAAAGCGACAAATTCAACCAAACCTCCAAGAGAATCCCCCCTTTCTTTAGCTTCTTTTACTTTTTTCGCCATTGAAAGACCCTTTTCAGAATCAGTACAAAAAAGGTCGCTTTGATTTCGAGCATCTTTTAATTTTTCAAAATTGAATTCCAAAACATGAACTTCAATGTCGCTTAATTTTTTTAAATAGGCGATCACTTGAACCCCATAATGACTTAAAAACTTTTTGGCTACCGCTCCAGCAGCGACACGGCTTGCCGTTTCCCTCGCAGAAGCACGCCCGCCACCGCGGTAATCGAAAATTCCATACTTTTCTAAATAGGTGAAATTCGCATGGCCCGGCCTTAAACTATTTTTAATGGATTCATAATGCTCGGATTTGGGGTCTTGATTTTGAATATAAAGTGAAATCGGAGCTCCTGTTGTGACCCCTTCAAAGACACCTGACAAAATTTCAATTGTATCTTCTTCTTTTCTTGGAGAGGTTAAATCATTTTTTCCGGGAGCGCGTAATGCTAAAGCTTCATTGATATCGCTTTCATTTAATTCAATCCCCGCCGGACATCCATCGATAACCACACCAATAGCTTTTCCATGGGATTCTCCCCATGTTGTCATTCTAAAGTGAGAACCAAATCCATTACTCGCCATAACATTTCATCCCTATTTAACAAAAAGGTATCAATCGTATAATCAGCTGCACTTTCATAAAGAGGAATTCTTTTCTTTGCAAGAGCGTAAAATGAAAGCTCGAATTGTTTTTGATCTATACCGGCCTCTAGTTGAGCATCGCGCATTCGAAAAAGGGAGCCCTTCCCCAATCGGGAAGGGTGACGAGGAGGATCGATTTGGCTAAGCCGAGCTAAGTCCAAATGGGAATTTTCAACTAGAGGCCGGTATAAATAAGCTGGCATCTGAAGGGACCGAATTCTATTGAGTAACAATGAAGGAGAACTCTTAAGATAGACAAGTTGTCCGATTGTTTTTAAGATTTCAACATTTTTGAAGTCATTTAAGCCCCCTCCCCCTAAAGCAATCACATGATTTTCTAACCCTTTTAAAGAAGTGATTTCCATGGTTTCAATCGTTCTGAAAAATCCTTCCCCTTCCTCAAGGTAAATCTGACGGCAGGTCGCACGTTTTTTTTTCATAAAATAATAGGCATTTTCTATCAATTGATCGATGTCGATAAAACTCCTATTCAATTTTTTAGCAAGTTGCTTGCCAAGAGTTGTTTTGCCACATTTGGGCAAACCGCATAAAATCAGATTCATAAACTTATAGATGCTCCAAGTTTTTGAAAATCTGTGAGAAAGCTTGGATAACTCTTTGAAACACATTGAACATTGTGAATGAAGCTTTCCTCTTTGCAACCCATGGCGGCAACCGCAAGAGACATCGCCATGCGATGATCGCCATAAGAATTCACATGTGCGCCTTTTAGATCAGAAGATTCGACGATTAATCCATCCTCCATTTCTTTGATGTTTGCACCCATTTTGCTCAATTCGGCCGTAATGCATTTTATCCGGTTGCATTCTTTTTGTTTTGCTACAGCTCCATTATAAATCACCGTTTGCCCTTCAGCAAAACAAGCGAGCACTGCTAATATGGTAATTGCATCGATGCATGAATTAATATCAATCTTTAATCCTTTTAATTTTCTTCCTTTTTTTACAACAAGCAGTTGATTCTCGTGATCTTCTTCTATTACCGCGCCCATTTGCCGCACAATGTCAATCACCATTTTATCTCCTTGAGGCTCGCTCATATCGAGATTATGAATGGCGACTTCAGAATCAGTCACTAAAGCAGCAACGAGTGGAAAAGCGGCGGAACTAAAATCACCGGAAACTGCATAAGAAAAGCCCTCAATTCTTTGGCCCCCTTTCACATGGTAATAGCGAAAATGATCATTGTTATATTGCAAGCCTAAGCGATCTAACCAATGAAGCGTCAATGCCACCCAGGGCTTTTCTCCTGGCCGCACCACCTCAATGTCGTAATTTCCTTTTCCAAAAGATGAGGCGATTAAGAGAGCAGAAACAAACTGTGAATCCTCTCCGATCAATCGTGCTTTTCCCCCTTGCAAAGGCCCTTTAATATAAATGGGAGCATATCCATTTTTTTTTTCTGAAGAAGCAGAAACTCCTAATTGATTTAAGGCCTCTAAAAGGGGTTGCATGGGGCGTTGATTGCGGATAGATTCATCGCCCGTAATAACCACAGGATAGGATGATAGCGCAGCTATTGCAGAACAAAATCGAAGAACGATGCCTGAATTACCTGCGTCGATTGCTTGACTTTTAGGTTGGATGATCCCATTCATTCCCTCCACTTCAATCCGATCAGATACCCTATTAATTTTAGCTCCGAATATTTTACATGCCTGGATCATGGCTTGAGCATCCGGGGATGGCAAATAGGAATAAATGACACTTTTTCCTTTTGCTAAAGACCCAAACAAAATAGCCCTCAATGTTTGGGATTTAGAGGGAGAAATAAAAATTTCGCCGCTTAGTTTTGATTGCTTAACTCGGAAATTTTGCATATACCTTTCGTGATTCAAAATTTTGCCTTTGTCCAGAAATCGACCAAGGATAAACGATGGAAACGATATAACGATATAATGATTGATTAAAAGACAAAACGCCATCGATTGCGTGTGTTGGTGCC